>NZ_JAASHC010000015.1:0-122428 GCF_019734355.1 Bacteroides sp. K03 | reverse complement strand
TATGGAGGCTTTCTTGTTTACGAGACAATATTAAGAAATTTATTCTTATTAACGTTCATAAAGAACTATGTTTTCCACGGCAAAGATAATGGTAGAGGAAAATAGATAAAATATACACATCTAATAATCAACGTTTTACGCCAGCACCACATTGTTATTATTTTTCCATATCAGAAAAATATTTTTCTCCCATTCGAGCATATCTTTTATTATTCTTCAATTATTACACAACACAAAATTACAGACCTGCCATTCGCATCTTATATCAAATTCCAAAAATCTATATTTTATAATTAGCAGTTATAAAGTAGTTATTGACAAAAAGTACTATTCAGACGGTTCAATGACATAAAGATTACACCACTTTAATGAAAATACCCATCAAAAATATGTATATTCTCACTTTTTACTTTTACCTTTGCCTCAAAACAGACTAAAATATTATAATATGAAAGTAGCTATTATTGGTGCAGGAAATATGGGTTCTGCCATTGCACGTGGCTTAGCCCAGGGATATCTGATTCAAGGACACGAAATTATTGTTTCTAATCCAAGTAATGGAAAACTGGAGAAGCTAAAAGCCGACTTTCCCAATATTAAAACAACAAACGATAACATAGATGCAGCGGCTAATGCCGATATCGTAATTGTTGCAGTAAAGCCTTGGCTGATAGAAGAAATACTCAATCCACTCCGCTTGAAACGTACACAGATACTTGTTTCATTAGCTGCCGGGATCTGTTTTGACGATCTGGCACATTTTTGTGGCGAACCGGAGATGCCCATCTTCCGTGTCATCCCCAATACTGCTATAGCCGAACGTGCCAGTATGACGTTGATCTCTGCGCGGAACGCTTCGGATAAACAGAAAAAAATATTAACGGATATATTCAACGAAATGGGATTGACAATGATTATACCGGAAAGTAAAATAGCAGCGGCTACAGCTCTCACTTCATGTGGCATTGCATACGTGCTTAAGTATGTACAAGCCGCTATGCAGGCAGGTATTGAAATGGGAATCGCCCCGAAAGATGCTATGAAAATGGTAGCACAATCTTTGGAAGGAGCAGCAGAGTTGTTGCTAAATAAAGAAACACATCCCAGTGTTGAAATAGATAAAGTAACCACTCCCGGCGGGATCACCATTAAAGGAATTAACGAACTGGAACATGCCGGATTCACCTCTGCGGTGATTAAGGCGATGAAGGCATCGAAATAATGTTCAATGATGAATTATCATTTTTTTTAGAACTTATAAAAATAATTACTGCAAACATTAAAACCGCCAAGCTAAATATTACATTAACAATTAAACATTAAATACATGGACGACCAAATCAGACAAATTGCCGAACGATTGCGCGGATTGCGTGACGTATTGGAACTTACCTCAGAAGATATCGCCCGCGATTGTGATATCTCCGCAGAAGAATATCGCCTGGCAGAAACAGGACAATACGACATCTCAGTAGGTATGCTACAAAAAATCGCACATAAATATGGTATCTCTCTGGATGCACTTATGTTTGGCGAAGAACCTAAAATGAGTAGTTACTTTCTGACCCGTGCCGGAAAAGGAATAAGTATTGAACGCACCAAAGCCTATAAATACCAGTCTTTAGCTGCCGGATTCATAAATCGCAGTGCCGACCCGTTTATTGTAACGGCTGAGCCAAAACCAGACGATGAACCGATACATTACAACAGTCATAGCGGACAGGAATTCAATTTAGTACTCGAAGGCCGTATGTTGGTCAACATCGAAGGTAAAGATCTGATACTGAACGAAGGTGACAGTCTCTATTTCAACGCTAAACTCCCACATGGCATGAAAGCACTTGACGGAAAGCCAGTGCGTTTCCTCGCCGTTATCATGTAATATTATTATGGTAGAAAGATTTTTATCACAGACAACATTCTCTTCGCAGGAAGATTTTATCAAAAACTTAAAAATCAACGTACCCGAAAATTTCAATTTCGGGTATGATGTAGTAGATACCTGGGCTGCCGAACAACCGGATAAGCGCGCACTGCTGTGGACGAACGATAAGGGTGAACATATCCAGTTCACATTTGCTGACATGAAACGTTATACAGACATGACAGCCTCTTATTTCCAATCACTCGGCATCGGCCGTGGGGATATGGTAATGCTTATCCTGAAACGCCGTTATGAATTCTGGTTCAGCATCATCGCCCTGCACAAACTGGGTGCTACGGTTATTCCTGCCACTCACCTGCTGACAAAGAAAGATATTGTATACCGCTGTAATGCCGCAGACATCAAAATGATTGTTGCTGCCGGCGAAGAAGAGATCACAAAGCATATCATCGAAGCAATGCCCGAGTGCCCTTCTGTACATAAACTGGTAAGCGTAGGCCCTGAGATTCCGGAAGGATTTGAAGACTTCCACAAAGGCATTGAATCTGCCACTCCATTTGTCAAACCGGAACATCCGAATACAAATGATGACATCTCACTGATGTACTTCACTTCGGGTACTACCGGTGAACCGAAAATGGTAGCACACGACTTTACCTACCCACTGGGACATATCGTAACAGGTAGTTTCTGGCATAATCTCACGGAAAACAGCCTCCATCTCACCATTGCGGATACAGGTTGGGGAAAAGCGGTATGGGGAAAACTTTACGGACAATGGATTGCTGGAGCAAACATCTTCGTATATGACCATGAGAAATTTACTCCGGGTGATATCTTGACAAAGATACAGGATTATCATGTCACTTCACTCTGTGCCCCTCCAACAATTTTCCGTTTCCTGATTCATGAGGATCTGACCAAGTATGATCTCTCCTCACTACAATACTGTACGATTGCAGGCGAAGCACTGAACCCGGCCGTATTTGATACTTTCAAAAAGCTGACAGGAATCAAATTGATGGAAGGTTTCGGACAGACTGAAACCACTTTGACTGTAGCTACTTTCCCCTGGATGGAACCCAAACCGGGAAGTATGGGTGTGCCCAACCCACAATATGATGTTGATCTCATAGATAATGAGGGCCGTTCTGTGGAAGCAGGTGAACAAGGGCAAATCATCATTCGTACTACCCAGGGAAAGCCATTAGGACTGTTTAAAGAGTATTACCGGGATGCAGACCGTACACATGAAGCTTGGAATAATGGTATTTATTATACAGGAGATGTAGCCTGGAAAGATGAAGACGGTTATCTTTGGTTCGTAGGGCGTGCAGATGATGTGATCAAAAGCTCCGGTTACCGGATCGGCCCGTTTGAGGTGGAAAGTGCTTTGATGACACACCCTGCTGTTATTGAGTGTGCTATCACTGGAGTACCCGATGAGATTCGTGGTCAAGTGGTAAAAGCTACCATCGTTCTGTCTAAGGAATATAAAGCACAAGCAGGTGAAGCATTAATAAAAGAGCTTCAAAACCATGTCAAAAAGGTTACTGCACCTTATAAATATCCACGTGTCATTGAATTCGTCGATGAACTGCCCAAAACTATCAGCGGAAAGATACGCCGCGTGGAAATTCGTAAGAACGATGAAAAATAAGATACATTAATAGATAAGCGTTCTAAAACACAGATTAGCATTGACTCTTCGTAAATTTATTCCTCATTCAGGCATTTACTCCACGAAGACCAGTGCTAATTTGCATTTTATATTCCGGGGCATTGTTTTGTTCATTTTCCGAAACTCTAATCATCCACAATGACGGAAATGGAAAAGAAACGTTAATTGTATCAGTTTATATCATGCCTGCTAACGTTTGCAACAAATCTTATAAAGATTGAACGATAAGTTATAATCCATATTAGAAACATGCTCTATATTTGCAATATCAAATACAATAAAAACCAAAACTAATGATTACAAGTAGAAAGATTTCCCAAATTGATGTTTTTGCCGGTAGCCCATGGGAAGTTGCCAGCGTAAAAAGACTTCTGAATGCAGCTTACATTGAAGTTTCAATAAAAGATAAAGGTACTAACCGTATTTTACTATCCGTACCTTGTGAGTTTTATACAGCCGCTATGCGTGTTATAGAAAGCAGAAAGATTTCATAGGTTTTCAAAATATACCAGATTAAGATTAAGTTAGATTGGAGCCGGCCCGATGCGAAATCGGAACCGGCTTTTTTATTATTATCTTTCTTCAGATTTGTTATCTTTGTATCTTTATAATAAAGTGTAGTACAAGCTCAGTACAAATTAACAATGTTAACGAGTAAATCCAAACATCCTTTTTCTATGAAATAAAAGTACGTACTCTTCAGGCATAAAAGTACGTACTCTTAAACAGTAAAAATACGTACTTAACACACACTTAAATACGTACTTTTATAAACTGAAAATATCACATTATTCAATGCATACTCTTTATCCCATAATTGATATAGAAAAGTCTTCTTCTACCTTCTGCTTTCACAAGTGGTACACAACCTGAAACCATAATAAAATATAAATATGAACAATACCGGAACAGGATTGTCTATTATCATTATATTTGCAGAGTAAATTACTATACTCTGCAAAAGAGTATCACTAAATATAGACAATCTTAACTATCACATAAACAATACATAATATAATGAAAAAGCTCCTGAAAAAGAATGCTTCTTACACTGTAAGTATAAGTATAGTCCAAAACCCTTTTAAGTTGATAAAGAATAAAATGCTCTATTTCACATTATTAATAGGAGCACTTGCTTTTACATCTTGTACTAACAATGATCCACAACCCGAGCCACCAGCTCCTACCGGGGAATTATATACTTTAAAATACAAATCGCAAGAAATACTGGAGCTAAAACAAATGAAAACAGAACAGGAAGTACAGAATCTCCCTGTCGAAGAATCAAGTAAGTATTTTGGAAAACGTTTATCACTCACTAGCCCAACCGAATTGCAATTAAAAGATGATTCTCTCTTCATCATCAAAAACTACGGAATCACTGAAAAATATAAAATGAAATCCCACAATAATGAAGTATTTCTTTATAATGACCTATCGGACACATGGGAGTATTGCGGAACAAGAGAAGATAAAAACAGTTTTACACTTAACATAGGTTTCTATATTCAGGAAAGAGTAAACAACCAACGAACTTTGTATGCCATCGGACAGGAGTATTCACTAAAATCTTTTTCCGACCTAATGGAATATATAGGTAAAGACGGGCTATCATCTGTTATCTGGTTGAAGCAGCAAATTGTTTTTGAATAAATATAAATCTATAAAAGCAACGAAAGATGAAAACAAAAATAAGATATGCCATATTGCTTCTTTTAGTGATTCAAACCGGTTATGCACAAGAAGCGAGTAACTTTACCGTAAAGGCTCCCGACAAAACATTTATAGGAGCCATATTAGAGCCCGGCAGTATCAACAGTGATGCACATCAATTTCTGGATGTTTCCCTCAATCCTATTACAATCAGTTATAGCCTTCCAATGAAAAGTCAGGAAATAACACCGGATTATGACAATATGATGAAAGCGATCCGGGAAAGATTGCAACAAAACAATGTCTTGAAACCAAACTATCAATTCAACAGTTCAATTGACGAAATAAAATCTTATGAAGAATTAGCCATCTATTTCGGACAGAAAATCAATCCGTCCCTTTTCTTCGGTACTTCACGCCAGAAGCAGAAAAAGACAATTGTTGTATTAAGTATCAGTCAAAGTTTCTTTTCTGTAGACATGGACTTTCCTGAATCGCTAAGTGACGATCCTACTGTGCTTGAGCAAAAAGACAAACTTATTTATGTCAGTTCTATTCAGTTTGGCCGTAAAGCAGTCGCAATCATCGAATCGGATTTTGATTCTCAAACAGTAAAAGCAGCGATTAAAGATATTATCAGTAAGACAGAAAACGATGAAGCAAGTATACTTGGCGAAAGTATGGCTGTCATTGCAAATGCCACTGTAAGATGTATGACTATAGGCAATGATAACATGGAAGAAACTGATCCGGACAATCCATTAAAAAATCTGATAAACTACCTGAACAAAAAAATGACACCGGAAGATTTTGGTATGCCCATTACCTTCTCAGCCGCTTATCTAAAAGATAATTCGGTATTTGTCAATAAATTCACAAAATAA
The DNA here is from genome assembly GCF_019734355.1 of Bacteroides sp. K03. Taxonomy (NCBI): domain Bacteria; kingdom Pseudomonadati; phylum Bacteroidota; class Bacteroidia; order Bacteroidales; family Bacteroidaceae; genus Bacteroides; species Bacteroides sp. K03. The sequence goes on along the minus strand of NZ_JAASHC010000015.1, from coordinate 116,325 downwards.
TATTTCTGAATTAGTACGCAACAATCTTTTGATCGAAACGCAGATAAACGCGGATTCTCGCAAAGAATCAATGACAAAGTTATCTGATCTGTGAAAATTTGAGTTAATCTGCGTTTCAACTATTATAGAAAGGTTACAATAATACATTCAGAGAGATGGACCTCTTTTTTTAATAGGCTTCTATTCTTTACTCCAAATACGAGTATTCAGATTGAGATCATCAACAATTGAGATTAGTGCACTAATTGTCTCTATTTCAGCACTGAGAGATTGTATATTAGTAATAGGATTCCATATACTGGCCTCAAAATGATTCTTAGAATCCGGGATAGCAATCAGAATGGTGGAGTCCCGGAAACTAATGGTAACTCCTTGCCCGAATTTACGATCCAGCTCCAGCAAACGCTCCATCATGGAAGGTGTAATAAGATAGCGGGCTTCAACCTGATCGGTAGAGTAAACATCAAATGTATTCTCAAAATCGGGATTTTCCATCTTAACCCTTGACTCCCCAAACCTTAGTTTAAAAAAACAATCCCGAAGAATCGTTGTCTTTCCTTTAAAGTCTTTATGAAAATCGGCCATAAACAGAAACCCTCTGAAAATATTCACATAGTATTGCCGCGTCTGCCCTTTAGCTCCCACCTGCGTCCTTCTTTCTTCGGCACGTACCTCTGCACAAAGAAATTCGGTTTTATCCACATACCCATGAATCAAATCTTCGGTGTGATAGCGATCCGGAGCACAAGGGAATAGTCCACAGTTAGAAAACACCTCTTCATTAATCCCCTCATTGGGAGAATATGTGGCATTATCACAAAATGCACCAATCACCCGGGCAATCACTTCGTTTTTATAGTGTAAAGAAAAATCCTTCGATTTACTATTTACACAAGCATAATAAATGAGAGCAGAGACAATTCCAACAAATAATAAAAGGATTACCGGATAACCGGATAGAATTAATAGTATCCCCCCCGCAATAAAAAAGAGAATACCGCCCCATAATCCCGCTTTATGACCTTGAGATTTAAGTTCCCGGCGTCTATCTTCCAAAGCCTGCAAAACAGAAGGTAATTCCTGCGACAATGATTCAAAGCGTGACTGTCCCATAGTAAGCTTTTATGAATTAAGTAATTCTTTTACATCAGGAGTAGTACGTTCCGATTCCTGAATAGCCCATGTCCCTTTACGGTTAAACCCAAAGACACCAGCCAATAAGTTAGATGGGAAGGTCTGCACTGCATTATTATAATCAGTGACACAGGCATTATATGTACGCCTTGCAGCAGCCAGTTGCTCTTCAGTTTCATTAATAGAACGCTGTAATTGCATAAAATTACCAGAAGCCTTTAGTTCCGGATAACTCTCCGCTATTGCCAATAAACCGGTATGGGCATGAGTGAAAATATCGTCCAGATTTGCTTTTTCACTATTTGAAAGAGCAACATAAGATTTGCTCCTCATTTCGGCCAGTTTTGTAAATACTCCCTCCTCATATTTAGCATACTGCCGAACCGTTGCTACCAAATTAGGAATAAGATCATATCTCTTCTTCAACATAACGTCAATCGTAGCAAAAGCATTTTCCGCTTGGTTCTTTTTCCTCACAAGGGAGTTATAAACAACTCCAACAAAAATAATCAGAAGTACAAGAATAATCACTATGACCATAAACTAATAGTAACGGCATCCTTTTGCCGGAATTAAACTCAATTGCCATGAAATAGATTGAATTCCCAATAGTAAAACAAAAAAAGCTCTGTAAATTTCTTACAGAGCTTTTTCACAAAGAACACTCGTACTCGAAGCGGGACTTGAACCCGCACAGCCGCAATGGCCAAAGGATTTTAAGTCCTTCGTGCCGGGTCACCATTCGAGCACCCTAATGACTATAAATCAGCTCATTACCCTTTTTACATCTATCAATACAACCATGTGGTTTACATATTGGTTTACATCAATCATGTAAAACAAGATAAGTTATTCAATAAGTTAATACCCTCTTTGCAGCGTAATACTGCACTGCAAAAGTAATGAAATTATTTGTTCCAATAGTCAAATTACAGCATATTGATAATAAAAAAACAGCAAATGAATTTCTTCAAATGCTGTTCTTATTATTATCAATCAATAACAACCACATTTATTCCACAAGTCATTTAACTCCTGTTCCAATTCCGTATCACTAGTTAGATTATACGCAATCTGAATGTCTTCACAAGCTACCTTTTTCTCATTCAAATAGATACGACAGATAGCCCTATTATAATACGCCATTGCATCTCGTTTAAAATCATCTGTACTCAATGCTTTAGTCCAATCAGATTCAGCTTTATCCCACATATTCATATCCATATAAATAAATGCCCGTTGAGTATAATTATCTGGCTGTGCATTATTCAAATTTATCGCTTTTGTTATATCTTGCAAAGCTTCTTCATTCCTTTTTTGAGACCTATATAGGTGACAACGGTTTATATATCCTATTGGATTATTAGGATGATATTCTACTGCTTGACTGAAATAAGACTCTGCATCTCTATTGTTATCAACAACATAAGATATTATACCTAAGGCATTTAGGGATTGAATATCTTCGGCTTTCTCATTTAATATACTTGTAAATATATCAATAGCTTCATTAAAGTTTCCTTCATGCATAGTAGAATAAGCATATTCTTTTTGATAACTATCCATATCAACAGTAAAATTTGATTTGTATTTATCTAAATCAATATTTCTAAATTGCCATCCTCTTGAGGTATTTCCATAAGTAATACTAATTTTATGCAAAGTCGATTTGATTGGTGGAAAAAACACTTTGAACTTATAATTAGAAGCCAAAGATACTTTTGTCCCATTCATTTTATCTACTCCTATCGTTGATGAAGTAACATAATATTTACTATTGTTATCTAAGTCATGAATAAGAAAACCGTCATCGCCTTTATCTATCTCGCACCATATATACATTTCCCCCATAGATAGATTCAGATTCGTATATGAAAGATATGCGATTGTTACATCATCTTTAAATTCTATAGCATTCAAAACAACTTCACTATTCCTTTCATTAGGTATATTCAAGATAATAAAATTTTCTTTATTGTTAAATTTGGGATTAAAGCGATTAAAATCATTACTCGTCAATGCGGTAAGTCTTTCTTTATTTATAGATACCCCAAAATTAAGATTTTGCCCTCCTGTACGATTAAATGTCGCAACAGCAAACACTTCACCTTTTTCATTCAATAATGCACTACCACTACTTCCTGGAGAAATAGGTGCAGTTACCTGTATAATATCACCATGTTGTTTATCATTCCTTAATGACGCCACAATTCCATCAGAAACACTTTTCTCTAATCCTAAAGGACTACTTATATTATAAACTTTATCTCCTTGTTCTATGCCTTTAGTAGCAAATTCTAAATAAGGAAATTTTTGATTAGATAGAGCTATTATCGAAAACTTAATAATATCCCATTTTTTATCAGAAGCCAATACCTTATCTATTTCGTACTCTTTCCCATTGCTAGTTTTAAGCATTGCTTTTACAGCACCATCCAACACGTGGTAATTTGTTATCCCTGTACCATCACTATCAATAAAGAAGCCAGAGCCACTACCTAATGGAGCTCCGTATTCATCGTAAGTATAGATTATAAATGTTGCACTCTCTGTATCATGTATAATATCCTTCAGATTCTTTTGGCATGAACTAAAGAATGCTAATATAACACCAAGTATCAAAAATATATTCTTATTCATATTTATTCAATTTTAAAATTAGGATTCTTTTGTAATGTTCTCCGTTTATTTGGTGTATTTGAATTCTTTGATTTGGGTGTATGCGTTTTCACATTTTTATCTCGTTGTATAATATCCATGTTCCCTTGAATCTCTGTTGTGTAATGCAGAATTTTATTATCTGTTGAGATTTGTACAAAAGCCATATTGGTATATTCTCGTTGACCTATTGCAACTAGTGCAACACCTGTTTTATTATCATAAGAATTTTGATAGTACCATTTTGCATAACTAATTTTATCTATATTCCCATCATTAGTTCTTGCTCTCTCATAGTCTTCAACAATCAGTTTTCCCCACGATTGGCTGTTATGTAAAGGATGTACATTAGCCAAACAAAGCTCACCGTTATCTAAGTATAACGTTAAATACGCCCTTCTGCTCTTAATAATAGAAGTAATGTCTCTGTCATTTTCGTAAGCGTTAATAATACTAAGTCGACACAATTCCTGTTGATTAGTATTATTGCTTTTTAATTGAACTCCAAAGAAATGCCAAGACCCTGTGTCTCCTTCAAGTATATCCAATTCTTCTGTGTTTTCAGGTATAGCTTCAAAAATTGCAGAAAATTCAATTTCTTGCCCTGGGTGACATACTGTTTGTCCATCTTTATTAGCTATTCCATTTGTAAATAAAAGTTTATATTTCATATTCTTCACCTTTAAATACATAGAGTTGTTTCCATCTTTAGGGAGTGATAAATAGATATAACGTGAATTACTCTCATTAGACTTGTACAGGAAATCCACTTGTGTATGTGCACTCAATATCGTTATCTTCTTTATAAAAATATTATTTTGCGATGCATGTCTTACGTTAGGAAATACAATATCTTTAGAATATGAATAGGTGCATTGCCATATTGCTAATATGAATGTTATGACTGGTAGAATTTTTCTCATAAATATAAAAATTGGTATTCTTTAATAGAAATGGATTACGATTGTTTTTCAAAATTGGCAACATTGCTTAATAAGCCTTGCTACAGTAGGTATAATTATATATTTGTTTCCATATTATTCAACATATTTATGTACCCTGTTCCCTTTGGATAGCATTATACAATAAAAAAGGTGTGGGAACTATATTTGTTTTATCCTTAGATTAGGTCTTCGCATTACCTTTAGCATGGATAAAACAATAGCAACCCACACCAGTTTGATAATATCTAAAGCCTTATAAAACATATAAGATAGGTATATATCAAATGATGTGGTGCTATTGCTATCATCTTCATGCTAAAAATTAAAGTTGCGAAGTTTAATCTAAGAAGATAATTTCAATAACACCTTTCGTAATATGTCCTTTCAGCCCTAACACATTAGGTATCTGAAATTGCCACAAAGTTACGAAAAGCGTTCGTAATAGCAAGAACTATTGTTTATTAAAAAGTAAGGCAATCATAAGTATTTAATAGCTCTTCTTGTCTCAATCCTAAATATCTCTTAGTAATAGATACACTAGAATGATTAAATAATTCCATTAGCTTAACAAGTGCCAACTCTGAATTATCGCTATTCATATTATACACCTGTCTACCAAATGTTTTTCTTAATGAATGGCATGAAAAGTTTTTAACCGATAGCTTGTATTTGATTTGCATCTTTTTCAATAATACATCAATACTTTGCACCCTGTAAACTGTTCCTTTCTGACTTACCAAAATAGGTGCATTTATTCCAATCGGTTGTATCTGTTTATAACAATCTGCAATGTGTCGTTTTAGCTGTTGGTTAATTCTGATAGTACGCTGCTTTCCTGTTTTCTTCTCTACTATCGTAAATTCATCAACATTTAAAATCTGCTTCCAATGTAAGGCAAGCATATCACTTATTCGTAGTCCCCAAAAACAACCTATTGCAATAAGTAGGGACATCTTATAATCTTCATCTTTATAAAGAGAACGAACTAGATTCATAGCTTCTCCCCATTGTAGGTAATCGGCTGTTGTATTACTATATTTCAAGCTCATAAATATTCAATTTTATAGGTAAATAAATAAAAGTGAATATTCCACCAATACCACCAAGCAACCTATAAAGCTAACTTACTGATTTATAATGAAACATTCACTTTGTATATTAGTGACGATTATTCGCTTCTTCCACTGCCCATAAGCCAACTAAAAGAATAAGTAGGATTAACGGAACACAACCTGTTATAAAAGACAATACCACCCAAAAGAGCCAAACGAGTATCTTATAATAGAACATGATTCTTTATTTTACGTAGTTAATAAAATAGGAGAATACCCATTTCTGAATATTCCCCTGTTTAATCAATCAATAAACCACTTATATTTAGTGTCTCCATGCAAAGCGGCATTTATTCCCGTTGCTATTTCGGTTGCATTTACCGCTCTATCCAAAAATGAATCGATATAACTGCTTTTGTTTGCCCCTGTCAATAGATTGTATAATTTCCACATACTAATATCATTCCCCAAGCTCCCAAAGTTCTTATCATTAATATATGCTTTTGCAACTGTATTTATTTGCGAATCAGTGATAAGCATTTTAGGAATATCTTTCTGATAACCTTGTGGCAATGATTGATAAAGTCTCATTCTCCCAAGTAATTGACAAAATTGATGTTCTGTGAGATATGAGTTACCAAGTGTTTGCAACAAATGTAGATGTTTTGCAGGTTGGTAACTCTGAAACATTTCCAATACCGCCCGATATAAATCTTTGGTATTAGTAACTTCCAAGCAACTAAGAAAACCGTCTGTTGATACACACAAATTTGTGCATACTTTACAGGTAAAGCCTATAAATACTTTAAATCGTTCTGCTCCTTTCTTTGAATACAGATTTGTGTGATTATAAGCTCTCACACCACCAATAGTAAGAGTTAGCTTATTTCCGTTCACCGTTTCGTAAATCGTAGGAATCTGAATAATAAAAGCACATCTTTCGTAGTAGATAGTCTTATCACTTTCAAGAAGTTGATTTGCAGGTTTGTGTATTGCTTCGGGCACTCTCCCCTTAATAATGTGACTTACACGAATATCGGGCTTATCAATACTTTCACCACTGAAAAACGTATTTGCAGCGTCATAAACAGTATCAATAAATGCAGGGTGAGGAATTGTAAGCTCATTGTCTTTGGCGAATACGGGTGTAATACAATCTTCTTTTAAATGTTGCATTGTTACCTCTAACGTATTGGCTTCCAAGAAATGAGGATTCTCTTTTTTAACTTTTGGTTGTTCTTCGATTATTACCGCTTCTTCTGCATATTCACCAAAGTTACTTTCCCTTCTTACCTGTGGCACATTGCCAATAATTTGTAAATTTCTCATAACGAATAAAATTTTAAATGATTTATAAATTGATTACGTGGATTGAAATATATTTCGTTTCTCTCCAACTACTCTAGGGGGGGCATAAAAGGGTACTCTTTTCACCCGTACGTAACTTTCAATTCAGTAAATCATAGGAGAAGTAAGCTGATATATATTTAAGCTCCTATTTTTATAGGTAGGGGGTATTATATATAAAGTACCTATACTTTATTGCGTGCCTATGTATTACTATGCACTATAATAGAAAGGAGAGTATTATACTGCCATATAAAGATATGCTAAGTAGTAATATCAAAGAATGAGAATTATTTATTTTTTTACCTTGTTTATTATGAGTAACTTTGGGTATTCTTAAAAATCAAGAACTACCTGTTTGGCAATGGTTCAACTCCTTGAATTATATGTAAATCAAACAGGTTATATTTGCATTTTCCCACCCTTCCATTGGGAAAATTAACTCCCATATTTAAAATTGCGAACTGCTATATCCCTTGTATTAGACAAGAATTTAGAAGTTCCACAAAAAAAGCCGCAGTTAAGCACATTTGTAAGTGTACTCGCTTGCGGCTATTTTTGTTTTTAGTTGGGAGTAGACTAATTTATTCGTCAAAGTCTCTATAATGAGCTTATTTGTGGGCATTGACATATTTTTCAGTGTCTCATACTTCAAGTGCAGGATTAGCCTATATAACTCTTAATCTTTAAAAATCAGAACGGATACTCTGTCACCCTAAAAAATGAAGTTCATGCGCACATAAAGTTTAAATTCTTTAGTAGTAGGGGAAAATGTGTGTTATAATATATAATTAATATCAGATACTTTTTCCCCACTACTTTACCTATGTAAAGCTAAGGATGACTTATAGTACTAATAATCACATTTCTCTTTACCTTACACAGAAAAAATCACTTTTATTGCATCCTATTCTATAAAACAGGTAGGTACAAGGGAAAAAATACTGTATATTAATATATTAATAAAGAACACTTTTTCCCCTTATTTGGGAATTATGATATTCCCATTATCATCTATCTCTACTATTTTATTTACTTTCTTCGTGGGCAGTTTTTTCTGCTTGGAAAAGTCGTTTTCCAATAGAATATTTTCAGTATGTAAGATTAAAGGATTGCCAAACAATAGTAAATCAACAACTGCCAGCTCTATTATATATTTCTCATAAGTGTCTTCGTCAATTTTTATCGCTTTCAATATATTAGCTTTTGTCAATTCAACATTGCCACATCGAGATAATAGTAGTAATTGGATAAAGAAGCCTTTTATTGCTGCATCCAGTTCGATTAATGCAAACTTATTGGAGATAGTGATACATTGTTCTTCCATTGCAGGAATATGATAAATATTCCGTCTAGTTAGATAATAATAACCATTATCCACAAAATAAGGCTTTATATCCAAGTACTCCTCAAATTTCTTATTAAAACTGCTTACTGATTTACCTCCACTTGTTCTTTTTAATTCATCTAAAGTGATTCTCACATTATACCAATCATCTCTTGAAAGAGACAAACAGAAAAATCTATAAATATTGGCAGGTTTGAATCTATTTAGAATGGAATAGTTGACGGTTGCATTGCTTCTGCAAAATTGGGGTAGAATATTCATTAGTAGCGGATTGAATATTGTTTATAAATAGTAAATCTTTCTTCTCTTTTTCTATCTTGTAGTAATAAGCACTACCAAAGTAAATCTTTGCTTCTTTTCGATTATTGAATCGCTTTCCCGTAGGAATATGAATAATCATAGGTCATTGGTTTATTTTATAAATGATGTATCTGAATCTAATTAATGTTGTGGTGCAAAATAAATCGTATAGACTTTCCCTTGTATCTTTCTTTTGCTTTTAATATAGCCATTTGAGCTAGCCCATAAGCCAACTCTAAGCCTGTTATCTGTAATTCCTTGTTTTAGTGCTTTTTCTCTGATTTCTTCATAGGTGAATGTTTGCATAGTACTGTTTTAAATAAAAAATGGTGATAAAATAGTGTATCTTTTGTGCCTGTGCTATCTTATATACTATTTGTAATATATTGATACAAAGGTACTAAGTTTTTAGGGAGTGACCTAATACTAGTACCACAAACTGAAAAAATCGACTAGAAGTATTCATACAGCGAGAATATGGTGAACTATGAAAACAACATCGCAAAAAAATTATGAATAAATTTCTTTTCTGTTTACTAAGCCAAATCTTTTAGCCTGTCACTTCAAGATGAGGAACATTTTTCAAACAGGGTCTATAAAAGTATTTTTCCGATAAAAATGTCCTTCACATTATAATATTTCTTCAATCAGCAAATAACATCTTTCACCTTTGATTTTACATTCGGACACCATAAAAAAATCGCATATAGTCTTACTTGTTATGGCTTTAGGGGGATGTATATTCAATAGAGCATAAATTCTCTTTATTTCTTCTTTTGTATATTTACAGGTGTATTTTCGACCAACAGTAAATGAGTTCTTTATTAAGCGGATTACCTCTGTTCCGGTTGCCTTCTCGCTGTATTGCTTCTGTATCATGGCTTCCGTGATTTTCTTTTTGGAATATTTGAGTTTTTCAATCACTTCCTTACCTACCGTATCATAAGCTTCAACAATAAATGAATCAGCCGCAATCAAATCCCGCTTGTATTCCAGTTCCATTTCAGTAACACAATCTCCCAACATCTCCAACTGGCGGACTATCTCTTTACGCTTGTCTTTAATGGATTGAGATTTATTTTCCCTCTTTAACCGCTCGCTATCACCCAACGGACAATAGTAGCCCGCATGATAAACAATAAAAGAATCACAGTTATCGTATGCTTTATATAGAGAATTTTCATCATGGAAATAATTTTTCATCAATTCCTCATCCATGTAGTTGTCTATTGCAAACCAATTCTCTCTCCCGTTCCTATCAAGCATCCTATTGAAAGGAAGACTTTCCAATGCAGCACGATAAGCATCACGGGAAGCCCTGTCTATTGCACAATCATAAAAGTTCTTCATCGTTCGGTATATCTCCTTGCTGTAAACAAGATAATCTTTTATCTCCTCTTTGCTTCTTTGGGGCAATCCTTTTTTGGTATTACTTATATAGGTAATTGACGAGACACCATTTCTGAATCGTCCTACTATTTGAATTGCGTCTGTATATGGGTCTATCATAGTATGTTCCGCAAAATAGACATCGGTTAGCATTATAACATGAGGTTGCTCTTCCAATTCCATATCCACAGCATTGAAAAAACGGCTTGTGAAAAAGTTGTACCGCTTCATTTTATCCTTGTTCCACTGTTCGTAAACATTACAAAATCTGTTCTTTTTTAGTTTATCAACACTTTTTGGAGCACAAAAGACTGCGGAATCTTCCAACAGGTCTAGTTGCTTCATCAATGAATATATAATATCGGTTGAATTGATAAACACACAAATGGGAAGTGGCGCAGTTTCCTCATTGTCTAGTTTGGATAATACAGTTTTTAATGCTTGCAGTGTATTATTCGTATGATGCAGCCAAAGTTCCTTTTTATAATCGAAGGTCGGCTGTATTTCTATCATTTTAAAATTCTGTTCCTTAAATCGAGGGTCATTCAATTCTATCGGTGTGGCAGAAACCAATGCTTTTTGGTCAAACTTAAAGAAATCATCTATCGGTAGTGTTATGTCACTCCGGTAATCCGCATCCTTCACTAGCTTATGACATTCATCAAACAGAAGAAAACAAGAACAATGCGCACTCATTTCCTGTTCTTCAAATGCGTCCTTTACTTTCTGAAAACTTTCAGGAGTAGTAAGTATCTTATAATACTTCTTCTTGCTCTTCTCCAAGTAGTTTACAATATCGTCAGTATATACACCTTCATATACTCCGAACAGATTATCATCTTTATGCTTAGGGTCATTGCACTTACCAATTATAACAGGAACATTCGGCTCAATGATAATCGAGTTACGTTTTGCTGTGATTTCTCCATAGGTAGCACCAAGTCCGGTCAACTTCTTATAAAGAATAGTATTCGTGGGAATTTCGGGAAGAACTTCGGGAAGGTATTGCACCTTATCGAGTTCATTCTTGCTTACTTGAATCTGTTTCGTTGTTGTCATGCCACTGCTTTTATCGTTTCAATGTAATTCATTATTATATCCGTTCGTCTCATCCGGAAGAATATTTTTCCATTGTTTAGAGATAGTAATGCAGAAACGAAACAGAACGTTTCTCGCAACGTGGGAACAAATTGTATTGCATACCCCATATCTATCAGAGATTTCAATGTATCAAATTGAAAGTCAAAACCTTCATACGGATTGACCTTCATCGGAAATATCCCAAAATCCTCATCATCTCCATTCTTCAAATATTCCCACAGCCATTTCCATGACTGTGGAGAAAGCTGATACATGAAACGTCGAGTATTAATAGTTTCAACCCAAACGCTAGGGATATTATCACTGTTTTCCATAAATTCGATATTGATTCGTAAACGACGTTTCATCATAAGTTTTATTTGCGAATGAGCCGCCTCATTGTCGTATGGTAACCGGAAATTTATTTTCATATAAAAAAGAATTAGGAAAGGGAGAGAATAAACTCTCCCATTGGATTCAACATTATTAGGCAATCAGCTTGAAGGTTACAAGATTATTCTCTGCAAGGAATTGTTCAATCTCGTCAGTACGCTTCACATAGTAGTTCACTTCCCCTCGGAAAAACTTGGATACAACATGCAGGTAGCTTGCATCTTCTGTTACAAAATCCTTAAGAAAAATCAACTTTCTACCTGAAAGAGCATCTTGCTTGAACATTTCCGTTTCCAGTGCTTCAATCTCCAATGCGAGATGTTCTGTCATTAGATACTCATCCACCTTCATTTTTCCGTTCAAAGCGTTCACCACAATTTCGAGTAATGCTTCGTCAGCCCATGTTGTTATTTCCTCTTTTCTATTCCCGAAATCTGCCATGATTCGAACCTGTGCCTTGCCAGCAACTGTCTTAAAACGCACTTTCAGCTTAGCATTTCCAGCCCATGCATTAGCAAGACGTTCCACTGCGTTGCTATCCACTACTGCATTATTATTCACTCCGTTTTCAATTTGTAGTTTAATTTCAAAAAAGTTTTTCATTGTTTATTATTTTTATTCCGCCTTCTGTTCTGTTCGGGCATTCAGGCAAGGCATCACTTAGTGCACATCAGTTTTGCGCTTACACCGATAAAGCTGCAAAGGATATGCTCATGCCACAAAAAAAGGGAACAAGAAAAATACGATTTCCTGTCCCCTTTTTATCGGTCTAAAATAAAATGAATACTATATCACATATAAATGCTATTAAATGTATTTATTGGAGTATCTTTATATCGTCTCAAAATGACTTTTATATAATCACAACTATCTAATAGACTTTTATTTACGAGTATTCCGGTATAGTATATAAGATTAGATATTAATCGCTTCTCTTTATCTGATATTCCTTTGGTCTTTTTCCCTCTTTTTGCTACTATATTTTTCCGGGAATCAAGAAAGCGAATTATCATATTAGCAAAGAAATATGCCACAATGGCAGAAGAAAAGCTGACATTTTTACTTGGGGAAATATGACTAGTTGTCAGTCGACTATTACATTCAACAGTATCAAGCCGTTCATGGCACAATGACGCTAAGTATGAAATAGTACGGTTATTTTGCATCGTTATCACCTTCTTCCCCCCTATCTTCAATGTCAGTTCAACGGGCACATCAAATACAGTATCCATTGGTGTTTCTTTACTATAAACTTCAAGGATTGAATCAGAAAAGATTTGCAGTTCTTCTAGTGGACTTAATGAACACTCCCACCCATTGGCAAACTGCCCACGACAATAATCATGTACAAATAGAAGTAGATACCAAAATTTATCGCAATCAAGTTGTAATTGATGTAACAAAGAAACAATCTTGCTACTCTTTACATAAGATGAATAAGTAAATGGAATTTTGAGAAGTCCGTTATTATATCGTACCTTAAATATCTCCGGTGCAGACGAAGGAAGTTCATACGTTTGTTGACTTTCCTCGTCAAAATCAAAATCCGGTGTATATATCTGTGCAAGTAGAGAAACATACTCTAAAAGTTCGTATTCCTCTTTCACATACTGGTAAAGTGTGAATTTCTGAATTGGCATATCGTAATAATTATGCTGTAAAGATAAAAAATGCCGCTTCACCATAAAAGTAAAGCGACATTTTATTTCAAAGAAGATTCTTCATTGCTTCATCTAACTGCTTATTTTCAAAACTATCCAAGTAAATCTGTGTCACCCGTTCGGAGCTATGTCCCAAAGACTCACTGATTACAGACGTTGAAACTCCCGAACGCTTCAAGACTGTCGCATAAGAATGTCGAGCCGTATAACTGGAAATCTTCAATTCAATACCCAACTCCTTCCCAATATCAGCTAAATATCCGTTGACATTATCCAGTACATCATATATTCGGTTTCTTATCTGTCGTGGAGTTCGCTCTCTATTATCCAGTATGGGAAAGATATATTTACGCTGTGAGGAACGATAACGATTTACTATCTCAATCGCCTTCTCCTGTAATGGTAACATTATTAGCTTCTTCGTTTTCTGACGAATATACACCAAACGCTCACCTTCAAAATTCTTATCGGTAAGAAACGCCATGTCAGTGAAATTGATACCACCCATTAAGTAAGAGAACGCAAACATATCAACTGCCAATCTCTTATAAAAGCGAGATTTCGACACATCATACTCAATAACCTGCTTCACCTGCTCTTTTGTTATTGCACGCTTAGCTGTCTCCTTGTGTAACTTAGAAACCTTATACTTTTTGAATGGATAATTATCTGCTTTTACCAATCCCTCCACAAGGGCTAGATTATATACAGCCCGCAAAGTTCTAAAACGGATACCAATTGTATTATCAGCCAACTTATTACACCTCAACCATGATTCATAAGATTTCAGCCAATTAACATCTATATCAGAGAAATATATATCCAAATGACCTCTGAACTTACACAATGAATTATAAACTTGCTGAACAGAAAGCGCATACCCTAACCTGCCTTCACTTTTCAGTTGAGCTATATATTCATTAAATAAAATACCAACAGTCTTTACCTTCCTTACCGGAGTAACCGCTTCAACCAAGGTAGTAGGCGAATATTCTCGTTGTTCCATAGAAAATTCCAGTATCTGTTCTGAATACTTCTGTTCTTGCTCGTTTAGAACCTTAATAATTTGCTCCCTATTAGGACAATTGCGCTTAGGTTTATTCTTCTCAAAGTCCCAATTATTAGGTTTTACTGAAATCCCAAGACTGATATACTTTCGTTTACCCTCTTTACACACACAAATCATAAGCGGATGCTCTCCATTACGAAGAGTTTTTGACTTGTAGCACAACACATTAACTGTCGCTTTCATACATTTTTCGGTTTACATCTTGGTTTACATGAACCACATAATTCGTAGGAAATGTTGCTTAATTCAAAGCTAAAGGACAGTTCTTCTTAAGAAAATGCAGAAAAACAAAAAGCCCCGTAAATCAATGATTTACAGAGCTTTTTCACAAAGAACACTCGTACTCGAAGCGGGACTTGAACCCGCACAGCCGCAATGGCCAAAGGATTTTAAGTCCTTCGTGTCTACCATTCCACCATTCGAGCATCCTTTCAAAGAGAGCGGAAAACGAGACTCGAACTCGCGACCCTAACCTTGGCAAGGTTATGCTCTACCAACTGAGCTATTTCCGCGTTTTTTCAACGAGTGCAAAGATACAGAGTTTCCTTGTTTCTGCCAAATATTTTTAAAGGAAAGTTTATAAATGAAAGATACAAAGTTCATCCGGAGGATACGTAGTTATCAAAAAAGTAATTATAGAAATCTTTTAAGAAAGAAGAAAAGCATCAAACAAAAAGCCCGTTTACATGTAATCAATTGATCTACAATGACATATTTCTCTTATTTTAAATATGACCAAAGTGTACACTTTGGCATATGTTAATTGTACACTTCAGTCATACCAAAGTGTACAATCCTGATATGCTAAAGTGTACAATCCTGTAAAACGAAACCGGAGTGTTAAAATTAGAATTAACATCCTTAACAAATTACCTGTTTTTAGGATGAACCTAATACTAAGAGGAGATTAACGTATGAATTATGTATACCTAATAGTATTAAAGAAGGTACAATCAATTCATTACCCAAAAGCAGTCATACTTTTATATAACAGAGCAAGAGTTACTGAAAAAAGAGAAATATCCGTTATTTAATTACGAACTTGCAATGTAGTACCGCTCACAATCACATTGTATCGTTTCAGATACTCTTTTCCTTCTCCTTCTACCGGAGCTCCACTGCTACTCAGATTATACTTTGTTTTGCATTTGGGACAGATAGCAGTGCCCAGTCCATCATCCTGTACATCTATTGAAACATTACGACTGGCCTCCACCGGACAGGCTGCATCAAAAGCAGTGTAATCATACCCCTGAGAATAGATAGATTGCCCAATTATCAGACCTGCATATCCAACAGGAATACCGTTTACATTTTTTGCTTTCTTTATAAATTGCCCAGGGATAGCCAATTTAGAATACTCACCCTGTACCAGATCGCACGAGAAATAGAACGAAACATCCGGGATAGTTGATTTATAGGAGTCGTCACAAGCAACGACACCTATAAATAGCAATATGACAAGAAATAATCTACGCATCTATATTCTCCTTTCTTTAATTAACGGGCAAGTAAAGCTTTCTCTGCTTCTTCCATTCCGCGGAAATTAAACTCTTCTACCACCTTCTGCATCAAAGCAGAGATTTCCGCATTGCATAGATTACCAATACTTCCCTCATGCGTATGATGTACCTGTTTGCTATGTGAGAAATTTCCAGCTTCAATATCAAGTCCCACCTTTTTATAAGCATCCCGGAAAGGCATTCCCTCACGAGCCAGACGATTCACCTCTTCCACGCTAAAAATAAACAGATATTTATCATCATCAAGAATATGTTCATTCACCTTGATTTCATTCATAATATAAGTAGTCATCTGCAAGCAGTCCTTCAGTTCCTGGAAAGCAGGCAAAAAGACTTCCTTAATAATCTGAAGATCACGAAAATATCCTGAAGGCAGGTTATTAGCTATCATCATGATTTGTTGTGGAAGTGACTGAAGTTTGTTACACTTGGCACGAGTTAACTCAAAGACATCCGGATTTTTCTTATGTGGCATAATACTGGAACCTGTGGTACAGTCGTCCGGCAACTTCACAAAACCAAAGTTCTGGCTATTGAACATACAAGCATCAAAGGCAAGTTTAGAAATAGTCCCTGCAATAGTAGCAAGTGCAAAGGCAACATTACGTTCCAGCTTACCACGCCCCATCTGGGCATATACCACATTATAATTAAGAGAATCGAAGCCCAACAAACGAGTAGTCATGGTACGATCCAACGGAAAAGAAGAACCATACCCCGCAGCTGAACCTAATGGATTGCGGTTACACATCTTAAAAGCTGCCTGTAGAAAAAGCATATCATCTACCAGGCTTTCGGCATAAGCACCAAACCAAAGTCCAAAAGAAGAAGGCATAGCAATCTGCAAGTGAGTATAACCAGGCATCAACACCTCTTTATATCTTTCACTCTGAAGAATAAGTACATCAAACAGCTGTTCCACTGCTTCGGCCACCTCTTTCAATTGTGTACGGGTAAAAAGTTTTAAATCAAGAAGTACCTGATCATTGCGAGAACGGCCGCTATGTATTTTCTTACCAACATCACCCAAACGCCGGGTCAACATCAACTCTACCTGGGAGTGCACGTCTTCTACTCCATCTTCTATTACGAACTCTCCCCGTTCCGCTTCTGCATAGATATTTTTCAGTTCTGCCAACAACAGAGTCAGCTCCTCTTTTGTCAATAAACCGATGCTTTCGAGCATAGTGATATGAGCCATGGACCCCATCACATCATGTTTAGCAAGATAAAGGTCCATCTCACGATCACGTCCAACAGTGAAACGTTCTATCTCTTTATTTACCTGAACGGATTTCTCCCAAAGTTTCTGTGCCATACTATTTAGTAGTTAGTAGTAAGTAATTAGTAGTCAAGTAGTAAGTAGTCAAGTAGTAAGTAGTGTAGATACTTTTAATAATCAAAGCAAAAGGAGAAAAGAGCAAATGAAACATTTCTACTTAACTACTTGACTACTTACTACTTAACCTCTTACTACTACCCCATTAATATTGAATCATTGCCAACATATCCACCATTTTCTCCAATCCTTCCTGAAGCGGTTTCTGCACCATGGCTTTCATAAAAGGATTTAGTTCCATACCGATAGTAACCTTCAGCTTACACTCTTCATCAGTTGTTGCAACAAGCTGAATCCAGAGATTGAAAGGTAGCGGAGAGTTAGTGGTCTCAAACTTAATACATTTACTTGGCTCACGTTCCACAATCTTCAATGTCAACTGCCCAACAGGAGCCACACTGAAACTCAAGGTATCAGAATCAAAACTTATATCCTTCACCTTATCTTCCGGCAAACGATCTTTTAAGGCCTCCAGATTGCTAAGATCGGACAATTTCTCATAAACCCGCTCCTGGCTGTAAGGTATCACTTTTACAGTACTTTCAAATTTAGTCATCTTATTTTCATTCTTATAAAGACAAAAAAAGAACTATCCGAACAAAATCTGTCCGAATGGCTCTCCTTTAAATCCATCTATAATTAAATATCTTTGTTACTTTCCAGCGTCCCAATGTGCAGGGTCTTTACGCCATTCGTTCAAAGTCGCAATATCCGTATCCTCAATATAACCGGTTTGAAGTGCAACTTCAAGTACAGCTTCGTAGTTTGTCAAAGTCACCAAAGGCACTTTTGCATCCTTGAACGCTTTCTCTGCGACAGGGAAACCATACGTATAAGCAGCAATCATACCTATTACTTCACAGCCATCCCGACGAATTGCTTCTACTGCCTTCAAACTACTACCACCGGTGGAAATCAAATCTTCTACAACGACAACCTTCATTCCGGGACGAAGTTCTCCTTCAATTAAGTTTTCTAATCCATGATCTTTCGGGGTAGAACGAACATACACGAACGGAAGATTCAATGCATCAGCCACCAACGCTCCCTGAGGGATCGCTCCTGTAGCAACACCAGCAATGGCATCTACCTGCCCGAATCGTTCTAATATCAGACGAGTGGTTTCAATCTTCACAAAATTACGAAGAGACGGATAGGAAAGAGTTTTACGGTTATCACAGTAAAACGGTGATTTCCATCCGGAAGCCCATGTAAAAGGATTGGCTGGTTGAAGCTTAATCGCTTTAATCTTCAGTAACTTCTCAGCAAATAATCTCTCTAAGTTTTTCATAACTAAACTAACTTGATAATTATAGAGTGCAAAAATACAGAAATAGAACGAAACAAGAAAGAAGATTCCGGTTATTTTTTTTAATCGTCCTGTGCTTCATCATCCGACACCTCTATGCAGCACTTGATATCTTTCATTTCAAAGCCACGACTCATAGCAAAACGAATTAGTTTTCCATTTAATTCGTATTCATCTTTCCCGCGAACACTCTTACGTTTGGAAGCAAGTAAATCACGCAGCACTGCAAGATATTCTTCCTGATCGATCTCATTCAAATGACGCCAAGCCACATCGGACGGTATTTTTTTCATATATAAGCCCTGTCCTATTTTCATCTTTCCCCATTTGGCAAAGCGAAATTTATCACCAATAAAAGCACGGCAATAACGCTCATCATCAATGTATTTTTCAGCTTCGAGACGGGCAAGTATGCGCTCTATGGCATCGTAGGCAATACCCCACTTTTGTAATTTATCACTCACTTCTGCCCGGCAATGTTCTGCGGCAGAGCAATAGGCAGCTACACGGTTTAGCGCCTCTTCTTCGGTCATTGTATTCATTTATGCGTAGTTACAATTCTATCGTTTCCTGATATATCTTTTATAATACAAGGATGACAATACCCTAAATCAGTAAGCATACAGACGATTTCGCAACCGTATGCACGGTTTATTTCAAAGTAAAGTTTTCCTCCGGGGTTCAACAATTGTCTTCCCAACACAGCAATCCGGCGATAAAAGCGTAATGGATCATTATCGGGCACAAACAAGGCAAGCTCCGGTTCCCAATCAAGTACATTAGGCTCCATGTCTACCTTTTCAGATTCGGTCACATAGGGAGGATTACTAACAATAATATCAAAACGTTGCCTAGAATCTGTCTCTGCCAATACATCTTTTCGCTCAAAAGAAACGGCTGAACCCAGAACTTCATTGTTTCGCCGGGCTACAGCAAGTGCTTCTTCCGAAATATCCCAGGCTGTCACTTTAGCTTGTGAAATGGCAAGAGACAAAGAGATAGCAATACACCCACTTCCCGTACCAATATCCAATATCCGGGGAGCATCATTCAAATTCTCTCTAACAACAAGTTCCACTAATTCTTCTGTCTCCGGACGGGGAATAAGTACCCCCGGTGCTACGTAGAAAGAGCGTCCCAGAAAGATTGCCATTTTCCGTATATATTGTATCGGCTCATTTTTTCGTAAACGCTGCAGAATGTTTTCCAGTTCGTACTGTTTGCTTTCGGATAAATTAATATCTTTGCCCAGATAAATGTCGAGTGCATCCATACCCAACAGATCACACCAAATCATCATCGTCAGGCTTTTCAGTTCCTGAGGAGGATAAATATCTTGTAATACCTGACGGATATAAGTAGAAACCCGGTTCATGTCTATCTGTTTTTGGGATGCAAAAGTACAAATATTATAGTAAAAGGCTGAAAAATGGAAGAAGAAAAATACATGCGGCGCTGTATTGAACTGGCACAAAATGGTTTATGTAATGTGTCTCCCAATCCAATGGTAGGAGCTGTAATTGTATGTGACGGGCAAATTATAGGCGAGGGGTATCACATTCGCTGCGGACAGGCACACGCCGAAGTAAATGCAATTCATTCGGTAAAAGACGAGTCTTTGTTAAAACGTTCTACTATTTATGTTAGTCTGGAACCATGCTCCCACTATGGAAAAACACCTCCATGCGCCGATCTTATTATAGAGAAACAGATTCCACGTATCGTTATTGGCTGCCAGGACCCTTTTTCAAAAGTAGCCGGACAAGGAATACAAAAATTACGTAATGCCGGAAGAGAAGTAACTGTAGGAATACTCGAAAATGAATGTCGTCATCTGATACGCAGGTTTATTGTATTCAATACGCTCCACCGCCCTTACATCACCCTCAAATGGGCAGAATCAGTAGATGGATTTATTGACATAAACCGCACAGACGGACAACCGGTAATACTTTCAACTCCACACACTGCCTTGTTAGTACATAAAAAAAGAAGTGAATCGGATGCTATCATGGTAGGTACACACACGGCGCAGCTCGACAATCCTTCATTAACAGTACGCAACTGGTACGGCAAGAATCCGGTACGGGTAGTATTGGACAGAAATCTATCACTTCCCTCTGACCTGCACCTTTTTGATGGTAGTGTTCCGACACTCGTTTTTACATCCCAAAAACATCCGGAACAGAAAAACATAGAATATATCGTACTCGATTATGAAAAAGAATTATTGCCACAGATAATGAACGCCCTCTATCATCGTGGTTTACAATCAATATTAGTAGAAGGAGGTGCACAATTACTCCAATCGTTTATTGATAATAACCTATGGGACGAGGCATTTATAGAAGAAGCCAAGGTTACGTTAGATTCGGGTGTTAAAGCACCTGAAATAAGAAATAAAATTAGTTATTCCGATAAAAAACATTTTGGAGTAAAAATAAAGCACTACACGAACAAAAATGTGTAAATTGGCTCTATTCAGAGGGTTTTCTATCGATAAAAAGCCTGTTATTATCTATAATTTTATATAAAACTTCCCCACAATGTTCTATATCGGAAAAAATGTTCCTATTTTTGCAACTTGTAAATAAACACAATCTTTCAAATGAGAATTAAGTTTTTATCAGTAATTGTGAGTTTCTTGCTTGTGTCATTTGCCATGAGCTCTTGTCTTGGCGATGACGATCCTATTGAGTATAGCCCGAATGCACTTCTACAGGCATTTGAACTTGACAAGGTTTTGGGAGTTAATTATCAATTCACAATTGATCAGCTTACCGGAGAAATATACAATCAGGATTCATTGCCGGTAGGTTCAGATACGATTATTGATAGAATCCTGATAAAGACCATGACAGTAGCAGGTTTTGTTACTATCAGAAACTCAGCAAATACAGAAGACTCCATATTTAATATAGCAGACTCTGTAAATCTGGTAGGAACAGTGGAAAAACCTTTCAGATTTAAAGTATGGGCACCGGACATGGAACATACGAAAGAGTATGCACTATCAGTGCGTGTACATCAGCAACAACCGGATTCTCTGAATTGGGGTAAAGGCCCAATAGGTACTAATTTTGCACCTCAGATAAAAGGTAAACAGAAATCTATCATTTTCAATAACCAGATTTATGTTTATGGACCAAGTTCTTCTTCTGTATACTACACAACCCTATCCAATGGACAACTTGGAACAGATGGAACATGGAATTCAGCCCCAATCAACGGGTTGCCTTCAACAAACCTTACTTCAATCGTAAACTTCAACAGTACACTTTATGCAACAACTATTGCTGATAAGAAGGTATATAGTTCTAATGATGGTATAAATTGGGAAGAAGCACCTGCATTTGGAGATAACACCGTGGTTCTGATTGCTCCAATCGGAAACAGTCTGACAGGAATCAAAACTTTGAACAATGAAGATATGTTCTGTACAACAACAGATGGAAGTAATTGGACCGAGGAAGGTGTTGTTCCAAAAAATTTCCCACGTGATAACATCTCAGTTACGAGCTTTCAAAATATAACCGGTGTACCTAATATTATGATAGTAGGTAATATTCCGGAAGAAAATAAAACGGAGAATGATACAGCAACAGTCGCATGGGGATATATGCAAGGACAGGAATGGGCCGCTTTGGATGACTCCTCATACCCTTGTCCGTTACTAAAAGACCCTTCCATTATGTATTATGGAGGTGCTTTCTATATCTTTGGCAGAGACTTCAAAACTTTCTATAAATCCGAAGCCGGCATTGTATGGAAGGAAGTGACAAGGATGTTTATGTTCCCAACAGATCAAATCATTGAGATTAAAGACGAAGAGGGTAACATACAGACTGAACATAACTATGGTTTTAGAGGTGAAGAATCAGACTACTCAATGGTAGTAGACGAAAATAACTTTATCTGGATTATGCGTAGTTATGACGGAATGCCGGGTGCAATAATACCTAGCGGAGATGTATGGAGAGGTAAATTGAATCGTTTAGGGTTTGCAAGGCAATAAGCGAAATACAATTTTAAAGTTAATCAGCCGTTCTATTAATGGAATAACCAAGTAATAAGACGATTATGGCATTTACTAAAAGAACGCTGATACTATGTATATTGTTACTCTCACTACCGCTTCTCGGTCTGTATGCACAGGACGAAGAAGAATATAAGATGGAATTGGGAGGAGGTTTAGGTGGTAGTTTTTACATGGGTGATGCCAACTACACTACTCCATTTAAGAACATAGGAATAGCCGGAGGGTTCATGGCAAGATATATAATGAACCCACGAATGGCCATAAAGGCAAACTTAATGGCAGGAAGAATATCCGGCAATACGAAGAATTTTAAAAATAAGTATCCCGACAACGGAGAAGCAAGTTTTAAACGTACAATCTTCGATTTAGGGGCACAATTTGAATATAACTTTCTGGGATATGGGACCGGATATGGCTATAGAGGTGAACACAGATTTACTCCTTATATATTAGGAGGAATGGGATTTACCTTTGCCCCGGCACCTGCAGAAGGAGTATTTACCGTAAATTTCCCGGTAGGAATAGGAGTGAAATATAAAATAGCTCCACGAATAAATATCGGATGCGAATTTACGATGCGGTTCAGCTTGAGTGACAAGTTAGACGTTACGAACAAAGAAGGGCTGCAGTTAAATGATCCATATCGGATTAAAGGAAAGGGATGGAAAAACAAAGATAGTTATTCATATACCGTCTTTTTTGTGACATACGACCTTTTCTCCAGATGTAAAGAATGCAACAATTAAAAAAGATGTCCTATAAAGAGCAAATAGATTTTAGCCGGATACCGCAGCATGTAGCGATTATCATGGACGGTAACGGAAGATGGGCCAAGCAACGTGGACGTGAACGTAGCTTTGGACACCAGGCTGGTGCAGAAACTGTACATATTATAGCAGAAGAAGCCGCCAGGTTGGGTATTAAATATCTGACTTTGTACACCTTTTCCACAGAAAACTGGAATCGTCCTTCGGATGAGATAGCGGCACTAATGAGTCTTCTGTTCGATTCTATCGAGGAAGAAACATTTATGAAAAATAACATCAGTTTCCGTATTGTAGGTGATATCGATAAATTGCCCGAAAATGTACGGACACGATTGGATGCTTGTGTAAAACATACTTCACATAACACTGGAATGGCTCTGGTACTGGCTCTCAGTTATTCATCCCGTTGGGAAATAACAGAAGCTGCACGACAAATAGCAATACAAGTTCAAAAAGGGGAATTGGTTCCTGAAGAAATTACTGACCATTGTCTTGAAGCACATCTGACTACTAACTTTATGCCCGATCCGGATTTACTGATCCGTACGGGAGGCGAGATACGGTTAAGCAATTATCTGTTATGGCAGTGTGCTTACTCCGAACTTTATTTCTGTGATACTTTCTGGCCCGATTTCAGGGAGGAAGAATTGAGAAAGGCTATTAGTGACTACCAGAAACGGGAACGTCGCTTCGGCAAAACCAGTGAACAAATCAGTTAACTCAAAACTTATAATTATAACATAAATGCATTATCGTATTTCCTTCATACTCGTAACGTTTATCTGTCTGTTTGGGTTTGCACTGGCAGGCAGGGCACAAGATGCTAACACAGACGAATCTTCCAAACCTGTTATTTTATATTCAGGGACACCCAAAAAATATGAGATAGCCGACATTAAAGTCGAAGGTGTTAAAAACTACGAGGACTATGTACTTATTGGTCTCTCGGGGTTATCGGTAGGTCAATCCATTTCTGTGCCAGGTGATGAGATTACAAGTGCCATCAAGCGCTATTGGCGTCATGGTCTATTTTCGAATGTTAAGATCACAGCTGAAAAAATAGAAGACGGTAAGGTATGGTTGAAAATCAGCTTGACTCAACGTCCCCGTATTTCAGAAATACGTTATCATGGCGTAAAAAAATCAGAACGGCAAGATCTGGAAACAAGACTGGGATTGGTAAAAGGCAGCCAGATTACTCCAAACTTAGTAGACCGTGCTAAAACACTGATCAAACGTTATTTTGATGATAAAGGTTTCAAAAATGCAGAAATTATCATTTCTCAGAAAGACGATATATCCAATGAGAATCAAGTGATCGTTGACGTAAATATCGATAAGAAAGAAAAAATTAAAGTACACGAAATAACAATCGTAGGTAACAAAGCAATTAAGACCTCGAAGTTGAAACGTGTAATGAAAAAAACAAATGAGAAGGGTAAATTGCTGAATTTATTCCGCACCAAGAAGTTCATCAACGAGAAATATGAAGAAGACAAGCAACTAATTATAGATAAATATAACGAATTAGGTTATCGTGACGCAGTGATCGTTACTGATAGCGTAACACCCTACGACGACAAGACCGTCAATGTGTATATGGAGATAGATGAAGGAGACAAATATTACCTTCGCAATGTGACTTGGGTGGGAAATACCCTCTATCCATCAGAACAGTTGAATTACCTTCTCCGAATGAAAAAAGGGGATGTATATAATCAGAAGTTATTAAATGAGCGTTTGTCTACTGATGAAGATGCTATTGGTAATCTATATTATAACAATGGTTACCTCTTCTATAATCTTGATCCGGTAGAAATCAACATTGACGGTGACTCTATCGACCTCGAAATGAGAATTTATGAAGGCAGACAGGCTACCATCAATAAGATTAAGATTAACGGTAATGACCGTCTATATGAAAACGTAGTTCGTCGTGAACTTCGTACACGCCCGGGACAATTGTTCAGTCGTGATGACCTGATGCGTTCTATGCGTGAAATACAGCAGATGGGACACTTCGATGCAGAAAATATCCACCCGGATATTCAACCCGATCCGATGAACGGTACGGTTGATATTGCTTACGACCTTGTTTCCAAAGCAAATGACCAGGTAGAATTCTCCGCCGGTTGGGGGCAAACAGGTATTATTGGTAAGTTGAGCCTGAAGTTCACTAACTTCTCATTGGCTAACCTGTTGCACCCGGGAGATAACTACCGCGGTATCCTTCCGCAGGGAGATGGACAAACACTGACCGTCAGCGGACAGACAAATGCAAAATATTATCAGTCATATAGTATTTCATTCTTTGACCCATGGTTTGGAGGCAAGCGCCCCAATTCATTCTCAATATCTGCTTTCTATTCAAGACAAACAGATATTAGTAGCCGCTATTATAATGACAGTTACTATAACAACTACTACAATAGTATGTATAGTGGTTATGGCGGTTATGGTATGTACAATTATGGTAACTACAATAATTACGAAAATTATTATGACCCTGATAAGTCAATCCAAATGTGGGGACTTTCTGTAGGTTGGGGTAAACGCTTGAAATGGCCGGATGACTACTTCACTCTCTCTGCAGAATTATCATACCAACGTTATATATTGAAAGACTGGCAATATTTCCCGGTAACAAACGGAAAATGTAATAACATCAGTTTAAACCTTACACTGGCTCGTAGTTCTATAGATAACCCATTGTTCCCACGTCAAGGTTCCGAGTTCTCACTGTCGGCACAAATTACACCGCCGTACTCGCTGTTTGACGGAAGAGACTATAAAGGATATTACACTTCTACCGGAAGTATCACTCAGGACAACAGAAATAAACTGTATAACTGGGTTGAATACCATAAATGGAAATTCAAAGCTAAAACTTACACAGCTTTGATGGACTATCAGGCTCATCCGAAATGTCTGGTTCTTATGAGCCGCATTGAATTCGGTTTGTTAGGTCACTATAATAAATATAAGAAATCGCCATTCGAAACGTTTGATGTAGGTGGTGACGGTATGACAGGATATTCAAGTTACGCCACAGAAAGCGTTGCATTACGTGGATACGAAAACAGTTCTTTGACTCCTTATGGCAGAGAAGGTTATGCGTACACTCGTTTGGGTATTGAATTAAGATATCCATTGATGCTGGAAACAAGTACTAATATTTATGTGTTAGGTTTCTTGGAAGCCGGTAATGCATGGAATGATATCAATAAGTTCAATCCGTTTGATTTGAAACGTTCTGCCGGTGTCGGTGTACGTATCTTCCTTCCAATGATTGGTATGATGGGTATCGACTGGGCATACGGTTTCGATAAAGTATTCGGTAGCAGCAGTGCCGGTGGTAGTCATTTCCACTTTGTACTGGGCCAGGAATTCTAAATTGTTTCATTAAAAAACTAAACGTTATGAAGAAGTCTGTTCTATTTATCATGATGCTGTTTACTATTAGTTTAACAGCCAGTGCACAAAAATTTGCTCTGATTGATATGGAATATATCTTGAAGAACATTCCCGCTTACGAGCGCGCTAACGAACAGTTGAACCAGTCCTCTAAAAAATGGCAAAGCGAAGTAGAAGCGCTTGCCCAAGAGGCTCAAACGCTGTATAAGAATTATCAATCGGAAACAGTCTTCCTTTCTGAAGAGCAAAAGACTAAGAAAGAAGAGGAAATTGTAGCTAAAGAGAAGGAGGCTGCCGAACTAAAACGTAAATATTTCGGTCCGGAAGGTGAGCTGTTTAAAAAGAGAGAGAGTTTGATGAAACCCATTCAAGACGAAATATACAATGCAGTGAAGGAACTTGCTGAACAAAAAAGCTATTCTGTTGTAGTAGACAGAGCATCAGCAACAAGTATTATTTTTGCTTCTCCACGTATTGATATAAGTAATGAAGTGCTGGCAAAGTTAGGATATTCAAATTAATTTCATACATTTGCAAGCGATAACCCAAAGTAATCATTCAAATAAATAATAAAACTATGCTAAAGAAAATTGCACTTTTAATTATGCTGGTACTCCCGATGGGCGTATTCGCACAATCAACACTCAAGTTCGGTCATATGACTTCGACCGAAATTATTCCTACTATGCCTGAATACACAAAAGCTCTTTCAGAGTTACAGGCTTTGGAAAAAAATTATACTGATGAAATTCAAAGAACTCAGGAAGAGTTCAGTAAGAAATATCAGGAATTCCAACAGGCAATAGCTAAAGATTCTCTTCCGCAAAATATTGCAGAAAGAAGACAAAAAGAATTGCAGGATATGGCTGAAAGACAACAGCAATTCCAACAGGAGGCAGAACAAGGTATGCAGAAAGCACAGCAAGAAAAGATGACTCCTATCTACAAAAAACTGGATGATGCAATCAAAGCTGTAGGTGCTGCAGAAGGTGTTATTTATATCTTTGACTTGGCTCGTACTCCAATTCCTTACGTAGGTGCTCAGAGCATAGATCTTACTGCTAAGGTAAAAGCACAACTCGGAATTAAATAAGATAATAATATGTTGTAAGCAACAACCTAAAGTATAAAAACGAGCTACAAGCAGCAAGTTACCGGCTATTCTGATTAACCGAATGCCAATTGTAATTTGTAGCTTGTAGCTCGTAATTTTTTTACCATTATGAAACAGAAGCTTTCGCAAACACCTGGTCCTATCGGTGTATTCGATTCAGGTTATGGAGGATTGACTATCCTGAGTAAAATAAGAGAAACTCTGCCGCAATACGATTATATATATCTGGGCGACAACGCTCGTACCCCCTATGGTACCCGTTCATTTGAGATTGTCTATGAATTCACCCTTCAGGCTGTTAATAAATTATTTGAGATGGGATGCCACTTGGTCATCTTAGCTTGTAATACAGCCTCAGCGAAAGCGTTGCGAACGATACAAATGAATGATCTTCCACACCTTGACCCTCAACGAAGAGTACTTGGTGTGATCCGCCCAACAGTAGAATGTATCGGTAGCATCACCCATAGCCGTCATGTGGGGGTATTGGCTACGGCAGGTACTATCAAATCAGAATCTTATCCAATGGAGATACATAAGTTGTTTCCCGACATCTATGTCAGTGGAGAAGCCTGCCCAATGTGGGTTCCGCTAGTCGAGAATAACGAAGCACAAAGTTCTGGAGCCGATTACTTTATCCAAAAATATATCGATACTCTATTAAGTAAGGATCAGCAAATTGATACTGTAATATTAGGTTGCACACACTATCCGTTATTATTACCCAAAATAAAACATTTTATGCCTGCCGGGATAGAGATTGTTTCACAGGGAGAATATGTTGCCGGAAGCTTAAAAGACTATCTGCATCGCCATCCGGAAATAGCAGCTAAATGTACACAGGGCGGTAAATGTACCTTCTGTACAACAGAAGCCGAAGAGAAATTTATCGAATCGGCATCGGCATTTCTGAATGAAGATATAACTGTCAGACGAGTAGTATTAGAGTAAGAAAATATCTATCACATAATAAGCCCTCTCTGCATCATTAAAGGATATGCAAAGAGGGCTTATTTATTTTATTTGTTACCGATACAATCTACAATGGAATTGAACCATCATAAATAGTGATATCAACCCGGGTACCTCTGACTACGGCCTTATAGCTTTCTCCGGAATTTAATTGAACAGCTTCGCCAACCGTAGCAGTATAGGTCACGCCATTACTCAATCGTACCTGAAAAGGAGTCCCTTTCTCAATCCTTTGAGGTAAAAGATTAAGAGCTTGTTTCACCCCATTATCAAAACGATTAAATGCAGTATACTTTTTCTCATCCAATGTAATGATAGAACCATCTTTTAAATTCTGTACTCCCTTGTTCTTTATTAAAGCACTAACCTCAATATCTCCCTGATAAGAACGTCCATCCCCATCCAATACCTCTACAATTAGAGGAGCCATCACACGCTTAAACTGAAGACAAACTTGTTGTTGTCCGGCTACAGCTTTTGCCTTTCCAAACAGATAGTCATTTGTTCCTCCTTCCAATGCACGCGTTTCATTACTCGCCACAGCCTCTGGCAGACGAGGGTAATGAGCATAAAAAAAGACCTCACTCTTTTTGCTGAATTCCCCCCATGAACGAGTATCCTTTTTAAGATCGAACACAGTAAATTTATCATCCAACTCAGTACGCATCGAAATCACGTCAATGGAAGTACTGCTACTGGCACGCGATAGGGTTTCATCACCAATAACAACGCTGGTGAATTTAATTGTCTGTCCATCTGTCTGTTCAGTCGTTTCGTCTTGTTGACAACTCCATAAACAGCCCAATACTAA
The DNA here is from genome assembly GCF_019734355.1 of Bacteroides sp. K03. Taxonomy (NCBI): domain Bacteria; kingdom Pseudomonadati; phylum Bacteroidota; class Bacteroidia; order Bacteroidales; family Bacteroidaceae; genus Bacteroides; species Bacteroides sp. K03. Next base: position 86,662 of record NZ_JAASHC010000015.1, on the reverse strand, counting down.
ACTCATAAAAAGTACTTTTGTTCTCATCTGTCAGGGTATTATATATTAAAATTAAGAATACGGTATCACAAATACAAAGCGACACCCTTCTTTGTATTCCGGATCAATAGTCAGGCTACCATTCAGTTTTTCCGCAATTCCCCGGCAAATTGAAAGCCCTAAACCTGTACCTTGTGAATAGCTATCAATCTTCGTAAATCTGTCGAAAACCCACTCCTGCTTACCCAAAGGGACACCAGGTCCGGTATCAGTTACAGCAAAACATATTTTCTGTTTCTTCTTCATCACAGTATATGTCAGTGTTATACTGCCATGAGCTGTAAACTTTGCCGCATTATGCAACAAATTGATTAAAACCTGCATTATACGTTCAGGGTTACTTTTAACTATTAACTGATCATGTTCAGAATGAAAAAGTAGTTTCACGCCCTCCTGTACATCTCTACGAACACTCTCCAGACTCTGTTTACAGCAATCATTAATATTGGTCAACACATCTGCAGGCATGCTATCCGTTTTATCCAAATCTGATAATTCTAAAACATCCGTGACCAGGCGAAGTAAATTATGACTATTCGCCTCAATAATAGAGGCATATACTTTAGTATCCGGATCATCCCGATAGCGATCTCCCAGTATTTGAGAAAATCCTACAATTGAATTTAACGGTGTACGAATCTCATGACTCATACTCTGTATAAATAATGTCTTCATCTGGCTGGCATCTTCCGCAGCATTCTTTGCTTTTCTCAACTCCTCTTCTGAATGCAACAATCGTTTATTCAATCTGTTTTCTCTATATAGGAAAATAAACACAAAGATCAATAAAGCCGCCAATGAAATAATGAGAATCTGCTTGTTATACAATTCTTTCTTCTGCGCCTGAAGCATCAACTCCTTTTTTTCTGAATTCAGTTTTTCCATATTAACCAGAGTCGCAAATTCACTGATGGACTGTTCTTCATTACTCTGTCTGGCAGAATCTTCCAACTGAATATATTTAGACAGATAATCAGCTGCCAGGTCTTTTCTTCCCATAGCCTGATAGATTTCTCCCTTCATACGATAATGTCCGCTACGCAATGCATGTTCATTAAGACGTAATTCCTCTTTTATCAGTGCGTCTGCAGATTCTAAAGCTTTCTGATATTGCCCGATCTGCTTATAATAGAAGAATTCATTCTCATAATAAAGCTTCTTATTGATATCCAGTTTTTTATCATCTGTAATCAATTTCTCTACTTCCTGCAGTATTTTCCAAGCTCTTTCCGTATCAGATATAGCAATATAATAATGTATATAACCCAATTTTCCGAGAAGGATATGCACACTCGCATTAGCCGTAGCCTCAGCTTTTTTCAGCATTTCAAGTGCCTGAGGTAATTTATTCTGCTCAATATAATATTTTGCAACTTCAGTATAAGAAGGTGAAAGATTATAATTATCAACATGATAAGTTTCAGTCAGTTCAATTCCCTTCAAACAATATTCAAAAGCCAAGCTTTTCAAATTCTTTATTTCATAGATTTGATATAAGCTGTTATAACAGTAAAGTAGTCCGATTTTACTATCCTTGATTTGGGCATCTTTTAACATTTCCTGAGCTTCATAGAGAGCTATATTAGTCTTTCCGGTTTTAAGATAATGCAATATCAAACGATTGTTCCAAACAAAATAATAATATTTAAGTTGATTTGTTTTTTCAGCAAAGTCCTTCACTATATTCGTATAATGAATAATACTGTCTACATTATTTCCTTGAAAATAGTAGTAGTCTAATTTAAGCGCTAAAGCAACAGCCTGCATCCGTAAATCACCTCTCTCCTCCGACATCTGATATAACGTATCAGCCATATGAAGAACTTTCAAATTACTAACATTCTCCTGGCAATGCTGAAAATATGAGTAGAGTGTGCTATCTACATTAAACTCCTTTTCTTCTTGCGCATAAACCGTACTGCAAAGAACAAAAGAAATAACAAATGACATTCTTCGGAGGATTGTAGTTCTCATGATTATGTATTGATTAATGACCTGGCTGCAGATTGCAAATATACATCTATTTTTAACGTCCGGATTACAAATTGATTATTTTATTCAAATAATTGTCTACTTTATCCTATATATATAAGTCAAAATAAAGCAGATCACCATTTTATAAATGCAAACTATTCACGAACATTCTTTCCGCTCCTCTTGAATTTTACCATGTCTCCCCAAAGAGACATAATTCATTAAAACCCGCTATTTTTTTACCTCACCATGCGTTTTTTCAGAAATTATCGTGTACATTTGTGAAAGTATAAACACCTTATACCTCAGAAATTATGAAAGAAGAAGATAACAGCCGTCTGATCGAAGTGTTTTCCGGTTCAAGATGGGAAGCAGAACTTATCAAAGGATTGCTCGAAAGCAATGAAATAGATGCCGCCTTAAAAGACGGCCTCATAACAACAATAGCGCCTTATATCAGTCCCACAGTATCCGTTATGGTAAAAGAGGATAACTATGAGCCTGCTATGGAAATTATCAGAAGCCGCGAGAAAGCAGAAAACGATTAAGGCGATCGAGTGCCTCGCGAATATTCTCCAGTGAGTTGGCATACGAAAAACGTACGTAGCCCTCTCCTCCTGTGCCGAAGTCAACTCCCGGTGTAATACCTACATGTGCTTGCTCTAAAACTTCAAAAGCAAATTTATAAGAATCTTTTGTAAACTTACGGGCATCAGCAAATATGTAAAAAGCACCTCTGGGCTCAACACGGATACCAAATCCCATCTCACGAAGACGTTGAATCATATAACGTCGACGTTCGTCATACGTTGCTCGCATCTGTTCCACATCCGGAGCAGCATAACGAAGCGCGGCGATACCTGCTTGTTGAGCAATACTTGGGGCACAGATAAAAAGATTCTGCTGCAATTTTTGCAATGCTTTCATACACGATTTAGGTGCAATCACATATCCAAGTCGTAATCCTGTCATAGCAAAACGTTTAGAAAAGCCATTCAACACAAAAGCCTGATCAGTAAACTCCAGAATACTGCGGGCACGTCCTTCATAAACCAATCCATGATAAATTTCATCTGAAATGACCGGAACACCCAATGAAGCTATTTCTTTAAGAAACTTATCCTCCAACAATAACCCGGTAGGATTCATTGGTGAATTAATAAAAATAGCTGCCGTGCGAGTAGTGATAAACTTTTTGATATCCTCGATATTATACTGCAACCCATTTTCTTCGCGAAGTGGCACCAATACTGGTTTTGCCTGTGCAGCCAATACAAAATTACGATAACAGGCATATCCCGGATTCGAAAGAACCACCTCGCTATCCGGCCGACAAAGCAACAACAATACCAACAGAATTGCCGGTGAAGAGCCGGAAGTCACCACAATACAGTCGGGATCTACCTTCACACCATATTCCCGATAATGAAAATCAGCGATTTCGCGTCTTAATTCAGGGTCACCTAAAGAATGGGTGTAATGTGTTAAATGAGAATCATATGCTTTTTTTGCCGCTTCCGCTACACAGGCAGGCACGTCAAAATCCGGTTCACCTACCTCAAGATGGATAATATCGATGCCCTGTTTCTGTAATTCATTAGCTCGCTCTAATACGTCCATGACGATAAACGAGGTCATTTGTTCAACCTGAGGGTTAGTCTGTTTCATTGGTTTATCTGTTTTTTCGGGGTACAAAGATACGATTTTTACAGTATGAATGTTACCAGTGAAAAAGACTTTATTTTATAGCACTTCCGGTTTTGTATACATATTCTTATTTATCCGTAAAAACAAGTACCTATAACTATCATATCGATAAAAAGTTCTATATTTGTACTTCCAAATCGTTAGTAAAAATGAAACAAGAGTTTACAAGAATTGCCGTAAAGGTAGGAAGTAATGTACTGACGCGTCGGGATGGAACATTAGACGTAACACGTATGTCGGCCCTTGTCGATCAGATAGCGGAATTACATAAAGCTGGTGTTGAAGTGATCCTTATCTCTTCGGGTGCCGTAGCTTCCGGACGCAGCGAAATACGAACCATAAAGAAACTCGACAGCGTAGACCAGCGTCAATTATTCTCTGCTGTAGGACAGGCTAAGTTAATCAATCGTTATTACGAACTTTTCCGTGATCATGCCATACCTGTGGGACAGGTACTGACAACCAAAGAAAGTTTTGGTACCCGCCGACATTATCTGAACCAGAAAAACTGCATGACTGTAATGCTTGAAAACGGAGTAATCCCCATTGTCAATGAAAATGATACCATCTCCGTCACCGAGTTAATGTTTACCGATAATGATGAATTGTCTGGCCTTATCGCTTCAATGATGGATACACAAGCTCTTATTATACTAAGCAATATAGATGGTATATATAATGGTTCACCTACAGATCCATCTTCCTCTGTCATCCGTGAAATAGGACATGGAAAAGATTTGTCCAACTATATACAAGCGAGCAAATCGAGTTTTGGAAGAGGTGGAATGTTAACCAAAACCAATATTGCCCGTAAAGTAGCAGATGAAGGGATTACCGTAATCATAGCCAATGGAAAACGGGATAATATTCTTGTAGATTTATTACAACACCCTAAGGAAACCCTCTGTACACGCTTCACTCCGTCGAAAGAGCCTGTTTCAAGCGTAAAAAAATGGATCGCCCACAGTGAAGGATTCGCCAAAGGAGAGATACATATTAATGAGCAAGCCACAGAAGTATTGGCTTCGGATAAAGCTGTAAGTATTCTTCCCATTGGTATAATAAAAATCGAAGGTGAATTTGAGAAAGACGATATTGTACGTATTTTCAACTTCGAAGGAGTACCAGTGGGAGTAGGTAAAGCAAATTGTGACTCAGCACAAGCACGAGAGGCGATGGGCAAACATGGTAAGAAAGCAGTGGTACATTATGATTATTTGTATATAGAATAATATGACTTTTAAGAATATGAAGTTAAACGAAACATTTATTGCCGTACAAGCAGCCAGCCGAAAGTTGGCACTACTGAGCGATGAGACAATTAATCAGATATTGAATGCAGTAGCTGACGCAGCCATTGCCGAAACTCCTTTCATTCTAAGTGAAAACGCAAAAGATCTTGCACGAATGGACAAGACAAATCCGAAGTATGATCGTCTGAAACTCACAGCAGAACGCCTGGAAGGAATTGCCGCAGACATTCGTAATGTAGCTACCCTCCCCTCGCCCTTAGGACGAGTACTGAAAGAGACAGTCCGTCCAAACGGAATGAAACTCACTAAAGTCAGTGTCCCTTTCGGTGTTATCGGCATCATTTATGAAGCACGCCCCAACGTGAGTTTCGATGTATTTTCTCTCTGTCTTAAAAGTGGCAATGCCTGTATTTTAAAAGGAGGCAGCGATGCCGACAGCTCCAATCAGGCAATCATAAGCGTTATCCATAAAGTATTAAAACAATTCAACGTAGATACGCATATAGTAGAGCTTCTTCCTGCTGACAGGGAAGCAACCACCGAGCTACTTCATGCAACAGGTTATGTAGATCTCATTATCCCACGTGGAAGCAGCAATCTGATAAACTTTGTACGCGAAAATGCGACAATACCCGTCATCGAGACAGGAGCAGGAATCTGCCACACCTATTTTGACGAATACGGCGATACAGAAAAAGGTGCAGCTATCATCAATAATGCAAAAACACGTCGCGTAAGTGTGTGTAATGCACTCGACTGTGTTATTATTCATGAAAAACGTTTGAATGACCTACCGGCTATCTGCAAGAAATTACAGAATAGTAATGTTACTATTTATGCCGATTCTCAGGCTTATCATGCTTTGGAAGGACATTATCCGGAACATCTGTTAAAGCAAGCTACAACAGAGAGTTTTGGTACGGAATTCCTGGATTATAAAATGGCTATAAAGACCGTGAAAAGCTTTGAAGATGCTTTGGGACATATCGTAGAGTACAGTTCCAGACACAGCGAAAGTATCGTTACAGAAAATAAAGAACGCGCTACCTTATTTTGTAAGATGGTAGATGCCGCTTGTGTATATGCCAATGTGTCCACAGCTTTCACAGATGGTGCACAATTCGGACTGGGAGCAGAAATAGGTATCAGCACACAGAAACTCCACGCACGTGGTCCTATGGCACTTGAAGAAATCACCTCTTATAAATGGATGATCGAGGGAGATGGACAGACGAGAGAAAATTAAAGATTAATAACTAATAATTAAAAACAGACAGGTATGAAGAAATTTACTTGCGTGCAAGACATAGGTGATTTAAAATCAGCCCTTGCCGAAGCATTTGAAATAAAAAAAGACCGCTTTAAATATGTAGAACTGGGAAGAAATAAAACATTAATGATGATTTTCTTCAATTCCAGTCTGCGAACCCGTCTTAGTACACAAAAGGCGGCACTGAATCTGGGCATGAATGTAATGGTTCTCGATATCAACCAGGGAGCCTGGAAACTGGAAACAGAACGTGGTGTCATTATGGATGGTGATAAACCGGAACATATTTTAGAAGCAATCCCGGTTATGGGCTGCTACTGCGACATCATAGGAGTACGGTCGTTTGCCCGCTTTGAGAATCGTGATTACGACTATGAAGAAGTAATCATCAACCAGTTTATCAAATATTCGGGACGTCCTGTATTCTCAATGGAAGCAGCTACACGCCATCCGCTACAAAGTTTTGCCGATCTGATCACAATCGAAGAATATAAGAAAAAGCCTCGCCCGAAAGTAGTTATGACATGGGCTCCGCATCCACGCCCATTGCCGCAGGCTGTACCCAACTCCTTTGCGGAATGGATGAACGTAACTGATTATGATTTCGTGATCACTCACCCCGAAGGTTATGAACTTGATCCTAAATTTGTTGGACATGCCAAAGTAGAATATGACCAGATGAAAGCCTTTGAAGGAGCAGATTTCATCTATGCCAAGAATTGGGCTGGCTATACAGGTGATAATTATGGTCAGATATTGAGTACCGACCGCAACTGGACAGTTAGTGACCGCCAAATGGCAGTTACAAACAATGCATATTTTATGCACTGCCTGCCTGTACGCCGAAATATGATTGTAACAGATGATGTAATTGAAAGCCCTCAGTCTATTGTAATCCCGGAAGCAGCCAACCGTGAAATATCAGCAACAGTGGTACTAAAAAGATTACTTGAAGGATTGGAATAGAACCTATCGAGATATATTAAAAGCCAAAGCTCCGGTTATCCTACAAAGACAACCGGAGCTTTTTTCATTAACACCTAATCTTACCTTTTTACTCAAACATCATTAGAAAAAAAACTTCTTACCATTTCTAATATAGAAAGTCCCTTTCTGTGGATTTCTGACAACTCTACCTGAAAGATCATAAATAATGCCATCTTCATTTACAGCATCATTCAAAGCTTCATTAATACCGGTTGGATTTGAAGAGGTCAGGTTGATATAGAAAAGGTTATTTGAATCTGCTTTAGTAAGTTCATGGGAACCTGCATTAAGCACATATGTAATGATATTACCAGAAGTACTCACTACTTTTATATCATCTATTTTAATATTCGGTGTACTTCCTTCTGCAAATACCAGGGTCAAAGTCATTTCTTCTTCTATCGTAAACTTCACAGAAGTAGCACTTTCCAATTTCAAACACCAGGTATAAACCGTACCATTTACAGTCGCTATACCCTTGTCTTTAGAGTAACTACCAGTTACCGAATAGAATGAATTTGAGGGCTTTTTATCAGCAGTAAAATAACATGTATAATCACCATCTACAGGAGGAACCGGAGGTGTAGGGGGAACCGGAGTAGTACCACCACCAGAGGTATCACCAAAAATTCCTACTAAACTGGTAGTATAATTGGTTATCGCCGTTTTCAATGCAGTATTCACGTCAGAAGAAGTATCGTCTACAGTATTATCAAAAGCCCATTCAAAATCACCGTGTTGCATACGTCCTGCGCCATACTGTCCGGTAACAATACCAGGCACATCGGTTGCTGCATCGGCTGTATAGGTATACATCTTACTCTTATCCGTATCAAAGTTATTATAAGAAGTACCACCGGACAAAGTTACATAAGAAGCAGGGACAACCTCATCACGAGTTTCTGCTTCGTAGCAATCAAAACTTGTTGCAGATTGCTTGTGAGTAACAAGTTTGAAATTAGAAGATTTCTCAGCATAAACATTTCCGAAAGCTTTGATCATTCCACCACTTTCTCCGGAGAAAGTTCCATTCTTTACTCCATTAACAATATCTGTTCCCTGCAAAGAAATGAGCATCGGCTTATTGGCATTACGATAATAATTGCTTTCTACAAATACATTGGAACCTGTAGTAGCTCCTACCCCATATTTCGCAATTCCGTCAAAATAATTGTTATACACATGTACGGTCATTGTACGTACGCGAGGATGACGTGAATCGGAATGGTCAAACCAATTATGATGGTAACTAATAAAATTCTCTCCACTTTCAGACTTCATCCCACAAAGAGACATTTTTCCCGAATCCCAAAAATGATTATAGGAGAAAGTCATATATTTTGAATTGGTCTTACAGTCCAGAGAACCATCACCTTTTGCCTGGTCAGCAGCACTCCCTGTCTTTCCATAGAAAAAGTCAATGTTATGTATCCAGCAATTGCTATTATCCGTATCCAAAGACAAACAGTCATCCATGCAAAGCATGATAGCCAGATTTCTAACCTCAACACTCTTGCAGTTTCTCAGCAAAATACCAAAACCACGTATTGTAGCATCATCTCCTATACCTTCAAGTGTAATATTCATTTCACTATCAGCATTCTTTCCTTTAATTTGTAATCCTTCTGCACTACTGGAAAAGTAATCCATATCAGCAGCTTCGATTGTTCCTATAATACGAACAACCAAAGGAGTAGTATCATATCCTTTCTGACGCGCATCAATAATTGCTTGAAGTCCGGTGAATGTTTCAACTTTTCCTTTACTATCCGTAACAACATCGCAGGTCACTGTTTTGGCAGTTTTAGATGTCACATAAAGAACCTTTGCATTCTCTTTCAGTGTACCATCGTCCTTATATGCCCCTACCCCTGAATAATTAAAGTGGGCAAACCCTGCACGGTCATGGGCTTTCACTGCAAATGAGGAAGATTCTACTGCTATATCCATTTCGGTACCATCCTCATCAACGGGTACAACCTTAAACATATATTCTCCTGCAGTAATACCCAACGCATCTGCACGGCCATACGTACCATAATTACGAACCAGTTCTGTATCAAGTTTTATATAAGAGCCATTAACAGATTTATAATAAACATGATAAGTAGAAACACCGTCTACCAGATTCCAGGTTACATAACCTGATTCAAACCATCCGCCGGTCTCTTTAATAGAAACGGCAGCCGAAGAAACAATCGATACCAATAAGGTAAACACAGACAAAAGTAGAGTCTTGATTTTCATAGTCTCATATTTCATATTATTATTAGAAAAAGTGTCAGTTTGACGACTGCAAGATTACGGAGAATTAAACCAGTGAATGTGGAATAATAAACTTTTTATGTAGAAAAAACGGTTCGGATGACTTATCTAATAAAGATAGGTCATCCGAACCGCTATAAAAAGACAATAACTATGTCATTATTCAATTACATAGCCAACTTTCTTAATAGAACAGGAGAATTAATGTTCTATTTCTTTTGCTTCCTGCTGCCAAGCATTAAATCCTTTATCAAGCTCATAGACTTTATAGCCTCGCTTACTTAAAATTTCGGCTGCTTTCTTGCTCCTTTTCCCGCTACGGCAATAAAGAGCCACCGGTCTTTCTTTCTGAAGCGTAGAATCAGCCATAGCAGCAAATGAATCATCCAGAACATTGATATTTACCGCTCCCGGGATATGTCCTTCCGAGTACTCGGCCAACGTACGAACATCCAAACGCTGTACATCATCCGCTTTAATAAAAGAATCAAAATCTGCGACCGATAGTGATTTGAAATCAGCTTTCGGTTGCTGACAAGAGAATAAAGTGGAAATCAAAAGGAAAAAACCTGCAAATAGTTGACTCATCTTTGACATTGTTATACTATTAAAAAACAAATATTATTTTCATTAAAGAGCAGACAAGTAGTTAGTCAACGGATTGGCATACATCAACAATAACTTCTCACGCAGAAATGGAACATCCTTATTGGGAATGTCAATCTTACCCAACTGTTGCTCAATATAGTTTTCAAAATGTAATTTCTCTTCCTGCGTATAATGACTGACAAATTCACAAGTACCCGATAATAAATCGTGCGCCACATAGTTTCCCGAATAAATACGATAATTACTATGAATGCGTTTATCTATCACAGAAGAGATATGCGAAAACAATTCCGGCTTTGGTAAACTACGATCAAGCTGCTCTAAAACATCATTAATACAAGCACCTGCCTGAAAATGTACTTTCCCTTTATAACCAAACAACCCGGTCTGCATATTTCTTAAATCATCCTGCGTTGTTTTCTTATATCCCTCAATATCTCTCTTCAACTGAAATTCCTGAGCCTTAAGAAAATCACAGGGATCATACTCATACGAAATGGCAATCGGAGCGATATTTATTTCCATCAGCCGGTCAATGGTATCTCCTTCGCCTCCCATAGCCAACATTTTCAATACACTATCCTGTGTACGGTCATTAGAATCTTTGGCACGTCCTTCACGTTGAGCAATCCAGATGGACTGATCCTTCTCCATAATCGTATAGTGCATATAGCGTGACATGCGGGCAGATGATTCTAACATTTGCCGCATAGTCAATGCACGCTGTACTATAAACGACTTATTAACACGAACCAGTTTCTTAATCCACGGATAAATCAACAGATTATCCCCGATAGCTATCTCTACGGTATCCATACCTTGATCTACCAGCAAGATAGAAAGAAAACCCGAATCAAGTATAATATCCCGGTGATTGGATATATAAGTATAAGCTTTATTTTTATCCGGCAATGCCGTATGATCCAAACTCAGACCATCGGTAAAGTCTTTTGCTATCTTCCATAAAATACCATAGCAGAAAGTTTTCTGAAAATCCAGTTTTGTTTTACAGGCACGCATCTTCTGTGCCAGTATTTCAAAAGGCACATTCGGAATGGCATCACAAGCAGCTTTTTGAAATGCCGGATCAGCAATTAGTTCCTCAAATATTTGAGGAAGTTCATCGTCATTGTAAGGACGTATTTCATCAAACTCTATTGTATCCATAAGCAGCTATAAGTTATGAGAAAACTTATTCTCTATTATATCAGTCATTACTTCTTTTATATCCAGTCCGGCAGCACGTACTTGCTGAGGAATAAAGCTGGTAGTCGTCATACCCGGAGTCGTGTTAACCTCCAGCAGGTTTATCTTATCACCTGCTGTTATGATATAATCTACACGAATAATGCCGGAACAACCCAGAATATCGTAGATAGCCGAAGTCAGAGTTTGTACGCGACGCGTGAGATCATCAGAAATACGGGCAGGAGTAATTTCATCTACCTGACCGTTGTATTTAGCATCGTAGTCAAAGAACTCATTGTCGGTAACTACTTCCGTTATAGGGAACACCACTGATTTCTCTTTTGTTTTATAGCAACCGCAAGTAATCTCCGTACCATCCATAAAGGCCTCAACAAGTACTTCCTGCGCTTCATTGAATGCTTTAGCAATAGCCGGCTGTATCTGTTCACGCGTTTTAACCTTTGTTACTCCAAAACTGGAACCACCCAGACTGGGCTTGATGAAACAAGGTAACCCAATTTTCTCAACAACATCTTCATCCGAGACAGACTGCCCCTGACGGAGCAGCAGAGATTCTGAAATACGAACCCCAAAAGCCTTGAGATATTGGTTACAAGTGAATTTGTCATAGGTGATAGCAGCCGCCAATACTCCACAACAAGAGTATGGAATACGCAGCATATCGAAATATCCCTGCAGACGACCGTCTTCCCCCGGAGTACCGTGAATGGTGATGTAGGCAAAGTCAAACTTCACTTTCTCCGTACCATTTACAAAACTAAAATCATTGCGATCTACAGGTGCTTTCTTTCCGTCGGGCAATTGTACTTCCCAACGGAGTCCTTCTATCTCAACGATATACAAATTGTACTTCTCCTTATCTATAAAGGAATATATTCCCTGTGCACTACGCAGAGATACATAAAATTCGGAGGTATACCCTCCTGCTATGATAGCAATTGTGCGTTTCATTCTAATTCTCTATTACTTATATAGCCTCTCCACTTCTCTATCAGTTGGGCCATGTCGTCAGGCAACTCTGAGGTAAAGTTCATCTCCTCCCCTGTGACAGGATGAACAAACCCCAGTGTCATGGCATGCAAAGCCTGCCGCGGACAAGTGTCAAAGCAGTTGTTTACAAATTGTTTGTATTTACTAAAATGAGTACCCTTCAGAATCTCATGCCCCCCATAACGCTCGTCATTAAACAATATATGACCGATATGCTTCATGTGGACTCTGATCTGATGGGTTCGTCCGGTTTCGAGTACACACTCCACCAGAGTGACATACCCCAAACGTTCAAGCACCTTGTAATGAGTTACGGCATGCTTTCCAACCGTTGGATCAGACATTACAGCCATCTGCATTCTATCTTTCGGATTACGGGCAAGGTTACCAATAATAGTACCCTCGTCTTGTTCTACAATTCCCCATACCAGTGCACGATATTTACGTTTGGTTGTTTTATTAAAGAATTGTATTCCCAAATTGGTTTTTGCATCCGGTGTTTTAGCTATAACCAATAATCCGGAAGTATCTTTATCTATACGATGTACAAGACCTACATGCGGGTCATTGGCATCATAGTCCGGATTATCTTTCATATGCCATGCCAAAGCATTCACCAATGTTCCATGATAGTTCCCATGCCCCGGATGCACCACCAGGCCAGGAGGTTTATTTACCACCATCAGGTATTTATCTTCATAGACAATATTAAGAGGAATATCTTCGGGAATTATCTCATTCTCATAACGCGGACGATCCATCATGACCGTTATCACGTCAAGCGGCTTCACCTTATAACTGCTCTTTACCGGTTTGCCGTTGACCATCACAAATCCGTCAGCAGCAGCTTTCTGAATACGGTTACGCGAAGCATTAACAATACGCTCAAACAGATACTTATCGACTCTCATCAAAGCCTGTCCCTTGTCTACTACAACCCTAAAGTGTTCGTAAAGCTGGGCATCGGCTTCCTCGCCAACAGGTTCTATATCATCAATATCAGTTTCAATATCGTCCGGCAATTCCTCTATCATACAGTTCGCTCTCTTTTCTATAACAAGTAGGTAAATTTACTTAAAACCAGGAGTCATCTGCCGACACATCCGTAGTTCCTGCAGCATCCTCTACTATCTCAAGAGAATCACTATCCTGAACCAGCGTCTCTCCATCGCCCACCAATAATGTCAATATAGCTCCCACCGGAACTTTATCGCCCATGTTCAATTGACGCCCTTTATACTTCACACCATACACCCAGTCTTTTTCTCCTGAAATCAATTCACTCTCGGATAGTTTAAATCCGGCAGCCAATATCTTGGCCTGCGCCTGACGCACAGAGCTATTATCAGCAACATCCGGAACAAGACGTAAAGGAACGTCCAATGTATTTATAGTCAAATAAACAGTTCTTCCTTCCTTCACCTTCTGCCCGGCAGATGGGTTTAATTCCAGAATACTCCCGGCAGGTTTGTTTTTCACATAGCTGGAATCCGAGACCACGCATACCAAACCATGATTACGAAAAAGCATTTCTGCCTCTCCTACTGTCATGCCTTTGACATCCGGCACCACGACAGCTTCACCATGACGAGTATAAACATCCAGCCATTTCAACACTCCAAATAACAGCAGAATGACCACTGCCATCATAGCTATCAGGTTTAACCAAAAGTACTTATTGGTCTTGAATGAAAAAAATTCCTTTATCGTCATAAATCTTAGCCGTTAATCCGGGTCAAAGATACAATTTTAAGTACATAGTAGCACAGAGTTTTACAGAGTTTTTAGTTTTCTGATGCCAATAGGATGCAATTAAACCACATAATAACATTTGCAACTCATTACTACATAGATTCTTTCGTATAGCTTGACATACACAGATACATAGAAAGCCATAACGGAACGATGTACGAGATGCACATCTCGTACTGCGCGACATGCACATCTCGTGCTGCTCCACATGTACATCTGGTAATGTACGAGATGCACATGTCGTACATTGTATCCCACCGAACAAAGGGGACTTCCCCGTAGAAGAAAGTGAGCTCCCATTAGGGGACAAAAAAAAGAAGTAAAGACAATGCCTTTACTTCCCCAATTTCTTTTTGTACAGCTATGTGGCTAAAGAGCCTTATGCTTTTACTCCGTTGTATTCGTCAGAAACAGTCAGTTTCTTACGACCTTTTGCACGACGGGCAGCCAATACTCTACGACCGTTAGCTGATGCCATTCTCTCACGGAAACCGTGTTTGTTTTTTCTCTTTCTGTTAGAGGGTTGAAATGTTCTTTTCATTATTATATCTTGTTTTATTGTTATTATTCTACGTAATCGGGCTGCAAAAATAGGCACTTTTTTTAAATAAACCAAGAGATAACTCATTTTTAGTCAAAAGATTTTGTGTTTTTTGCCGATTTAGATTACTTTTGCACTCGGAAATATCAGTCGATAACTCAATAACATTATAATAATAAAGGATATCAAGTATGATTAATGCTCAAGACATCAAGAACGGAACCTGCATCCGTATGGACGGAAAACTCTATTTCTGCATTGAATTTCTTCATGTAAAGCCTGGAAAAGGTAACACTTTTATGCGTACCAAGCTGAAAGATGTAGTAAGCGGTTATGTTCTCGAACGCCGTTTCAACATCGGTGAAAAGCTGGAAGATGTACGTGTAGAACGTCGCCCTTACCAGTTTTTATATAAAGAAGGGGAAGATTATATCTTCATGAATCAGGAAACTTTTGACCAGCACCCTATCGCTCACGATTTGATCAACGGTGTTGATTTTCTGCTTGAAGGAGCCGTATTAGATGTTGTATCTGACGCCTCTACAGAAACCGTACTTTACGCAGATATGCCCATTAAAGTTCAGATGAAAGTTACTTATACAGAACCGGGCATGAAAGGTGATACAGCCACTAACACACTGAAACCTGCTACAGTAGAATCAGGTGCTACAGTACGTGTTCCATTGTTTATCAACGAAGGTGAAACAATTGAAATCGACACACGTGACGGTTCTTATGTAGGACGCGTGAAAGCATAACAAAAATATTTCATTTACACAACAAACGGTAAACCAATTGCAAGATAACCGCAATTAGTTTACCGTTTGTTATGTTTATCCCCTGCTTAATCATTATATTTGCCTATCAAATAAAAACCTTTTTAATTTATAACAAAATGAAGCGATTAATGTATGTATTATGCTTTGTCCTGATATCCGTCGTTGCACACGGGCAAGCAAAGTATGTGTTCTATTTCATAGGAGATGGAATGGGCGTAAATCAGGTAAACGGTACGGAAATGTATCGTGCAGAATTACAAAACGGACGCATCGGTGTAGAGCCATTACTTTTTACACAATTCCCGGTAGGTACTATGGCCAGTACTTTTTCCGCTACGAATTCAGTAACCGACTCATCAGCCGCCGGTACAGCTCTGGCTACAGGTTCTAAGACCTACAACGGTGCTATCGGAATGGATGATCAAAAGAATCCTCTACAAACCGTAGCAGAGAAGGCCAAGAAGGCTGGTAAAAGAGTAGGAGTTGCTACCAGTGTAAGCGTAGACCATGCCACCCCGGCTGCTTTCTATGCACATCAACCCAACCGCAGTATGTACTATGAAATTGCAACAGATCTGCCCAAAGCTGATTTTGACTTTTATGCAGGATCGGGGTTCCTAAAACCAACTACAACTGCTGATAAGAAAGAGGCACCCAGTATTTTCCCTATGTTCGAAGAAGCAGGTTACACACTGGCACGTGGCTACAATGACTTTAAAGCAAAAGCTCCTCAAGCAAAAAAAATGATCTTAATTCAGGAGGAAGGTGCTGATGTTTCATCTCTGCCCTATGCCATCGATCGTAAAGAAGGAGATCTTACGCTGGCTCAAATTACAGAGAGCGCAATTGAGTTTCTTACCAAAGAGAAAAATAAAGGCTTTTTCTTGATGGTCGAAGGTGGAAAAATAGACTGGAGTTGCCACGCCAACGATGCTGCTACCACATTCAATGAAGTGATTGATATGGACGAAGCAATCAAAGTAGCTTACGAGTTCTACAAAAAACATCCCAAAGAAACACTTATCGTAGTAACAGCGGATCATGAGACAGGTGGTATAGCTCTTGGTACCGGTAAATACGCACTAAACCTGCAAGCGCTTCAATATCAGAAAAACTCAGCAGATGTACTTTCTACACAAATTAGCAAACTAAGAAAAGCTAAAAACAACAAAGTATCTTGGGAAGATATGAAATCGTTCCTGGCAGAAAACATGGGATTCTGGAAAGAAATACCTATTTCCTGGGAACAAGAAAAGAAATTGCGTGACGAATACGAAAAGTCATTTGTAAAGAACAAGGTGGTGTTCGAAGAAAGTTTATATTCGAAGAGCGAACCAATGGCTGCACGCGCCAAGGAAGTGATGGATGAAATCGCAATGATCAACTGGGCCAGCGGTAGCCACTCAGCCGGTTATGTTCCGGTATTCGCCATTGGAGCAGGTTCACAACTTTTCGGAGGGAAAATAGATAATATTGAAATTCCAAAACGGATAGCAAAAGCCGGAAGATATTAATAAAAACAAAAGTCCTCTGTTCAAAGTTAGAGGACTTTTGTTTTTTATACACTGATAAGGTATAACACACTATATTATCCAAAAGAAAATTCATATCTACTACTTTGTTCAGATATGACCATATTGTCTCCCCTTAGTTCAACGCTTATCTTTTTATCTCTTGCCAGCCATCCTAAAATAAACGCGAAACTTTCCCGATCAATTCTCATGTGAGCGGAAGACAACTTACCAAACAACTCTTTAGTATTAATCTCACGGGTTTCCCTCAATATGCGTCCAATCTTAGTCAACGCACTATTAAAATCTTGCTCGTTCATAGTTCTCCGTTTTTAAGTTAAACAATATATTATTCTATCGCAGAATCTATAAATAACAAATAAATCTTCTTCGATTTATTTGAACAGAACCTCCCTTATTAAAAACAAATATAGCATTTTAAATTAAAAAATAAAACTTTTACGCCTTATTTTCACACAATCCACAAGTAAAAAAAGCTTTTCATTAACAAATGCCACATTCCCTTATCTATAAAAACGTAACTAAAAGAAAAATAAACGAAGCATTATAATTGTGTCTCCCCCTCAATATAATTTTCCAAAAACAAGTTCTCACCATCAAATACAGCATACGAGAAGTAATTAATCCAATCCCCTAAAATCAGTATACGAGCGGTAGCACTAAGCATCAGGTCAAGTTCTATATGCCGATGTCCATAAAGAAAATAATTTATATTGGGATGACTTTTGAGATATTCTTTTGTATAAAGTACCAAATGTTCTTTATCTTCACCCATATAATCTGGCTCTTTCCCATCCTCACGCTTCATTCGGCTATGTTTTGCCCAAGTTAGCCCCAAGTCGATACTCCATCTCGGATGAATCATCGAGAAAAGGAACTGTAATGTCTCATTATGAAACATTGCACGCAAGAACTTGAACTTTTTATCCGGATCTCCCAAGCCATCTCCATGAGCAAGATAAAACTCCTTTCCATAGATTTCAGTGGTCAGTGGTTTTCGATGAATAATAGCCCCACACTCCTTAGTCAGATAATCCCCACACCAGATATCGTGATTACCAGTAAAGAAATGCACTTCCACTCCCATATCTGTCAACTCTGAGAGCTTTCCCAAAAAACGAGTATATCCTTTGGGAACAACCAGTTTAAACTCATACCAGAAGTCAAACATATCTCCCAACAAATAGATAGCAGCAGCCTTATGCTTGATACTATCCAGGAAATTCACTAACCGTCGCTCCTGTGTACGACCGTGCTCAATAGCACGAGAGCCCAAATGAGCATCAGAAAGGAAATAAACGTTTTTCATAAAGTAGATGTTTTTATATTCAGTGTTTTTATACTAAAGAAATCCCAACTCCAGTTTTGCTTCTTCACTCATCATATCCTTATCCCATTCCGGCTCAAAAACCAAATTGATGATAGTTGAGGTCACTCCTTCTATCGATTCTACCCGTTGCCGGACATCTTCCATAATAAAATCGGCTGCCGGACAGTTAGGTGCAGTCAGTGTCATATCAATAGCCACCTCACCTGTTTCAGATACATCTATTTTATAAATAAGTCCCAAATCATATATATTGACCGGAATTTCCGGATCAAATACAGTCTTGAGCATGTCTACTATTTTTTCTTCTATTTCAAACTTTGTCATAGTTGAGAGTTTTATTGATTACTTACACAAAAATAATGCTTTTCTATATAGAAAGGTTTATAGCGTCCCTCTTTTTATGTACTTTTGTTAATTATACGAATCAACAGTTGAATTTCTATTTTAACCTAATCAGTCTCTTTCCAAATGAGTCTGCATTACCATCTATCTCTTTTCCCGGTATTGAGCCCCCAAACTCGTAGAGCAAGGTATAGAGTCTCGGTGCGTGAGATTGTTTTACATGTACATGTAAAGCAGTAAAAACATGTACATGTAAAACAATACTGCATACCGGAAAAAAGAGTGTCCCTTTCTGAGAAAGACAAAGTACGACACCGGGCAAGGGTAACCATATTGCTTGGAAGTACTTCCGACACTCGAAGATGTGTTTGGCTCAACCATTGATTCACATTAATTATAAAGTCATCCTATTCTTTATATCATCCCCTCATCTGCGAAACTATAGTATTTGCCATCACAAACAATCACATGGTCTATCAATTTAATATCTATGGATTTGGCAGCATTGAATATTCGCTGTGTCAGTACCTGGTCTTCCTGACTGGGATGAATATTACCCGATGGGTGGTTATGAACAACGGCAATCTGGGTAGCACGTTGCAACAATGCTTCCCGAAGAATAGACCGCACATCCACAAACGTTCCGGCGATACCTCCTGTACTAATCCGGACAGAACCAATTACTTTGTTTCCCTGATTTATCAGCAATACCCAGAACTCCTCGAGCGCAAGATCGCACATCAACGGATGAAATACCTCATAGATATCTTTAGAACAACGAATCACGGCCCGTTCTTTTATTTCCTGTAACCTGCGCCGTTTGCCAAGCTCCAGAGCAGCCATAACAGTAATACTTTTGGCCGGTCCAAATCCTTTAAAACGAGAATAATCACGCACTTCCCAACGAGCAAGTTCATTCAAATCGTTGTGGCAGGAAGCAAGTAGCCGCCGCATCAATTCAACAGCACTCTCTTCTGTATTTCCCGATCCGATAAGGATAGCCAATAACTCTGCATCACTCAGTGCATCAGCTCCCTTTGCCATCATCTTTTCACGTGGACGGTCTTCTTTGGCCCACTGACAAATAGTAAGTTTTTGCGGCTCTTTCATTTATAGAAGTTTTTCCGAAATGCTTCGAACTCACCACGTTTCAAGATACAACGCTGCCACCAAGCTCTCCAAAAGCCGGTCCCATAGCCAATGAGTTGTATAAAGGAGGCGGCAACCGAATAAATGCCAATACGGAAACTACGGTTCTGAACAGTAGAATCCATACAGACCAATAAAGCATAAAGAACAATAGGCAGCAGACTAAATAGGCAAAACGGAGTACCAATAAGCAGTATTACTACTCCCAACGTAAACACAGCAGGAAGTAAATGTACCAGTTTCAATGATTCCGGATATTTTTTATAAAGATTGATACGGGCAATACCCGAATTATGTACTTGCTTGAAGAATTTCCTCAAATCCGTACGCCGCTTATGATATACCCAGACACCCGGAAAGAGTCTGCAACGGTATCCTTCTTTAAAGATACGGATACTAAAATCAATATCCTCACCAAACCGCATTTTAGAAAAGCCACCTAAGGCCTGGTATACCTCCCGTCTCACTCCCATATTAAAGCTGCGCGGATAGAACTTGTCCATCTTCTTTTTCCCGCCGCGAATACCTCCGGTAGTAAAGAAAGAGGTCATAGAATAGTTAATCGCTTTCTGAATATCCGTAAAGGAGTCATGAGCACGATCGGGACCTCCGAAAGCATCTGCCGGAGCTGTCTTTAATTCCGCTTCTATTGCATCCAGGTACCCTTCAGGAAGAATACAATCAGAATCTAATATTATCAGATACTCACCCCGACTTCGTTCTGCCCCATAGTTGCGGGTTTGCCCCGGACCGGAATTCGTTTTTTGGTAATATTTCAAATCAAGGACAGCCTTATATTTCTCAGCCACTTCCAGACATGGTATGGTAGACCCATCTTCTACTACTATCACCTCAAAATCTTTGAAACTTTGATCCGCAAGACTTTGCAACAGTTCATCGACCTCATCGGGACGATTGTATACGGGTATAATAACGGAGTATCTCATAGTTATTGTTTTATCTATATTGCAAAGATACATCATTATTTTAATAAAAACGGGGCTACTCCTAATTAGGATAGCCCCGCTCTGTATATTATCTGTTTTACAGATTATTTACCCACAACAGTCATTGTGTCAGACGCAATCAGCAACTCTTCATCCGTAGGAATAACTACTACCTTTACCTTTGAATCATCTGTAGAAATGATAGCTTCTTCACCACGTACTTTGTTCTTTTCGGCATCTATCTTCACACCCATGAATTCGAGCCCTTCACATACACCGGCACGACAACTTGCCTGGTTTTCACCGACACCACCTGTGAAAAGAATAACATCTACACCACCCAAAGCTGCAGCATAAGCACCAATATATTTCTTAATGCGATAGAAATACATATTCTCCGCCAGAATTGCTTTCGGATTTCCTTCAGCTACGGCAGCTTCCAGTTCACGCATATCACTTGATACGCCAGAGATACCGAGTACTCCGCTCTTCTTGTTGAGCAGATTAGAAACACCTGTCGTAGTCAAACCTTCTTTGTCCATAATGAAAGCCACTGCACCGGCATCAATATCACCGCTACGTGTGCCCATCATCAAACCTTCCAATGGAGTAAGTCCCATCGTAGTATCGATACATTTGCCATCCTTGATAGCAGCAATAGAACCACCATTACCGATATGGCAGGTAATGAGTTTCAAGCCCTCTGCTTTAATACCTAAGTATTCACATACACGCTGTGAAACATAACGATGAGAAGTTCCGTGGAAGCCATAACGGCGTACACCATATTTCTCGTACAGTTCGTAGGGTACAGCATAAAGATATGCGTAATCCGGCATTGTCTGATGGAAAGCCGTATCAAATACACCTACCTGAGGAATATTAGGAAGGATAGCTGAGACAGCATTTACACCTTTCAGATTAGCAGGATTGTGAAGCGGAGCCAAATCATTACAAGCAACAAAAGCTTCCAATACGTCTTTGTCCAGCAATACAGACTTGCTGAAACGTTCGCCTCCGTGTACCATACGATGACCTACCGCATTAATTTCATCCAGAGACTTAATCGCACCATACTCCGGGCTAACCAAAGTATTAAGAATGAATTCTACACCTACTGTATGTTCGGGAATATCTTTTTCAAGTACTTTCTTCTCTCCGTTCGGTAAAGTAAGTTTCAGGAATGAACCTTTCAAACCTATCTTTTCGATACCACCTTGTGCAATCACTTCCTTGCTGTCCATGTCGAACAGCTTGTATTTAATGGATGAACTACCACAGTTCAATACTAATATCTTCATTTTTGATTTCGATTTTAAATTATTTCGCCTTCTTGGCAGCAATAGCCTGATTAGCAGTAATAGCAATCATTCTGTAAACATCTTCAATAGAACAACCGCGTGAAAGATCATTCACCGGACGAGCAATACCCTGAAGAATCGGTCCTACTGCATCGGCATGTCCCAAACGCTGAACCAGTTTATAAGAAATATTACCCACTTCGAGGCTTGGTACTATCAGCACATTAGCTTCACCTGCAACCGGAGATCCCGGTGCTTTACTTGCACCCACTGAAGGAACCAGAGCGGCATCCGCCTGCATTTCACCATCAATATTTAGCTCTGGCGCCATTTCTTTAGCCAATCTTGTTGCTTCTACCACTTTGTCTACTACCTCATGCTTTGCAGAACCTTTGGTTGAAAAGCTTAACATAGCTACCTTCGGATCTTCAATTCCGGCAACAGCCTGTGCTGTACGAGCTGTACAAACTGCAATCTGAGCCAGCTGAGCAGCATCGGGAACCGGAGTTACAGCAACGTCTCCCATTACAAGCAGACCATTCTGTCCACACTCAGGTGCATGTGTCAACATCAACATTGCACCAGACACAGTAGTGATGCCCGGGCTTGTTTTAATAATCTGAAGAGCAGGACGAAGCACGTCACCTGTTGTATTACGTGCGCCGGCCAACTGACCATCAGCATCTCCGTTTTTAATGATAAGACATCCCAGATACAATGGATTGAGTACCAATTTACGGGCTTCTTCAATAGTCATGCCTTTTTTCTTCCGAAGCTCACACAACAATTGCGCATATTCTTCTTGTTTCGCATGATTTTCCGGGTCAATAATAGTTGCCTTACTGATATTTCCCAATCCCCACTTAGCAGCAGCCTCATGAATTTCATCCGGATTCCCCAGAAGAATAAGGTCAGCAACTTCATCTGTCAAAATCTGATTGGCAGCTTTCAGAGTACGTTCTTCTGTACCTTCAGGAAGAACAATGCGTTGACGATCCGCTTTCGCACGTGCAACAATAGAGTTAATTAAATTGAGCATAGATATTTAATTTTATGTATAATTCCGGTAGTAGGTGTTATTCACGCCGCAAAAGTACACAATTTTGCAATATCTACATTGCAAAACGGGGCGTTTTTACGCCCCGAATATACAATTATTATAATTTAACACTAACGAATGATTTGCGGAGAGACTTCCTTAAACTGTTCCATACACATTCCGATAGAAGCACCGATATAAGTAGGATCACAAATCAGGTATTTGGCACCATCGTCCAGCACCACATAATCACCGGGAATCTCCTCCGTAAAACGGACTGCTGAAGCAATATGATTGGGATAATCGAGTAAAATAGCATCTAAGCCTAACAAATCTTTCACTAAAGTAGAATACAAGATAGCACGGTCTTCACAATCACAAGCCGGATAAAAAAAGTTTTCTTCCAGGAAGAAAGGTTTCTCATAACCAAACTGTGCCCCATCGGTCTGATATTCAAAGCCTGTCTGCACAAACTCTATAAGTATATTAGCAGCCTCTCGCTGAGATTTACCTTTGATAGCTTCTTTCAGAGGAGGATACAAAGTTGCTTTTAACTCTTCACTCATAGGAGTGTGATAATATACCGACACATCACACTGCGGATAGCTCTTATAAAATTCGATCAGGTTCTTATTAACCACCGTCTCCACTTTTACCGAACCGGATTTAGGAGATATGGCTTCTGCATATTCAACCATATTAAACTCAGGCGCCGCATCGATAGAAAGAGAAACATAATTCTTTGCATTCGCAAAATCCTGCTTATAGGTATAAACTCCCATCGGCCCATTCTGCTTTTCCGCATCAAAGACATAATACTTGGTACCCTCCAATATTATATAAGGTATACCATATAATGCTGCGGCAGGTGCTACCATCAGTTTCAGTTTTTCGTTAATCTTGGAAAGGCGTACTTTATATCCCGATTTATTCAGAATAAACATTTGAAAAAAAGCAATATCATCTTTCTGCTGTTCACCATAAAGCTGTTCGCCAAGCTTCTTAGTAAACAACAAATACCCCCAGTCACTCATCTTCTTCTCTTCACGCAGAGTCATGCAATCCTTTATCAATTGTTCATGATCCGCTTTACAAAGCTGGCTCCACGCATCGGCAACATCTGCTTCCCGATTCCCAGCCAATGCAAGATTTTCGATTGCATCAGTTGCCACATTAAAGGAAGAACCGTAAAAATCAACAGGCGTCCGACGTACAGGACTCTCTGATTCCGGTACCACCGGAATATCTATTTTCACGGGAAGATAGGGCCGCCCCGGAATATACACTCCTGGTACAGGTTTATCCGTAATAGATGGTAAAGCGGGTTTCTTTATCTCAACCGGTTTCCCTTCAAGAGTAGGCCTTTCCATTCCCGGTATTCTTGGAGGAGCCGGTTTAATTTCAATGGGTGCTTGTGACCGTTTACCATCAAATACCGGTTGTTTGACAGGTTCAGGACGTACCGGCGCTTCTACAGCATCAAATGCCTCAAACTTAGTCCACGCTTCTCTAAGAAAAGTATCAAAGTCGGCATCTGCCTTATTTTTAAAATCATTAAACTCTTTCTGTTGCTGCTTTTGAAAACTATCAAATTCCTTTTCAAAGTCAACATCTTGCGCCATTGCCACCGGAACAGCCAATAGCCCAATCACAAAAGGAAAAATACACTTCATCTTATTCATCTGCGTATTGTTTTTAGTAACCAGCGACTCATTATTATCCTACTTAATCAACACCATCTCATAGAAAGCACAACGCTGGTTGACCGGGATTGAATAGACCCATTTCAGCACATTCTGATAAGTAACCACTTCTGTAAAAGGAATATTCTCTTTAGTAGCTACCATCATAATGTTGATCTTCTCATTGTCTTTACCCGGCTGTTTTTCCATAAGATAATCCACTGCATTACTGAAAGGAATCTTATACTCCTGCCCTGCTTTGAGCAGATTGTTTGCCTCGTATGTATTGGGATACAGCAATGCTCCTCCCGTACTGTCAAACCAGAAAAATTTAAGATAAGAATCCGTTCCATGCACCGTCAGCCGGCACGTAAACGCATCCCCTTCCTTATAAAGGGTTTCCACCCCCTTCACTTCAAGTGCATAGGCATTATCAGGTTTGGCATTCTTCTGCACAGTAGCATCAATCGTCACTACTTTATAAAGGCTACGGGTATCTGTGTCCCATATCTCTTCTATTTTTTTATGGGTAACATTTATCATGCCCCCAATAGCAAGCACACTCATCTGTGAGTATGCCTCATGAAACTCTTGCCCGTCATTCTGAGTTATCTGCCCGAAAACCGACCAGACGTTTTCCATCACCCCAGCTTTCTGTAAAGCAGCTTTCTTGGCTTCCATAAAAGCGCGCTCCTCAGCTTGCTTCAAAGTGATCTCTTCACTGACCTGCCAACGCCCCTGTACCCCTTTCACCTTAACAATGTCCTGGGCACAAAGGCTTCCGGCAGATATCAACAATAAAATAGCTATAACTCCGAGTAGCCTATTTATTCTCATTCAAATCTTTCCCTTTTTAATAATCGATCTTTAATATCCTAACTTATCCAGTTCTTTGGCCAGGTCTTCCGACTTCTTTGCCAATTCGGCACGTACTGCACTAATCGCAGCCTTATTCGCAGATTCCAGGCTATACCCAAGTGTTACCATCACCTCTACATTTTTGTTTTCAAGCGTTCTATATACTTCTACCAATGGCGTGATACGTCCCAAAGTAGCCGAAATCACACTTTTACTGGCAGCAACTACACTTGAAAGACTGGCAGCTTCTTCCTGTCCCATATCATCATTGGCCACTTTTGCCTCAATCAGCTGAGACACTTTTGTTTGAATCTGCCCCGCAAGTTCTATCTTGGCAGCATTGGTTGCCTGCAAAACAGCAGAAGACTGATTACCACCAATAGCTCTTGAAGAAGCAACATACCAGAACGGAGTTCCGTCCGGAGTCATTTCTGCCTGCTTCTGCCACGCATTCTCTATCTGCTTATCTAATGGTAATTTCCCAATTGGAGTTTTAAACCCTTCTTTTGTTAATTTCTTAGCTTCTTTACGTGCATCTTTAAGTGCCTTTTTTTTCAGTTCATTGTTCAAAACTTTCTCCTGTTTTGCCATTGTTTTGTAGTCTTTCTTGGTAGCCTTTTCTTGTGCAAAGGTATTTACAGATAACATCAGGGCAAAAACCGTGAAAACGCTGATTAGTAAGTTCTTCTTCATATTCGTCTTGTTTTAGTAGTTAATATTCGTTTTTTAAATCGGACATTGATATTTGCAAAAATATATATATTTTCCTTTCTATTCCTTTTTTCATTGTTTTTTTTCATACAATTGAATGGTTAAAATAATTTCTTCACGGAAAACAGTGACAACTCTCCTACTTATTTCATAACTTTGCACCGTTTTCAAATTCAATAGGTATAAAATATGATACGTCAGTGTGCCATTTTATTTGGCTGTTTGGCTTTGGGTGAATTGATTGTTTTTCTCACGGGAATTAAGCTCCCGTCCAGCATCATAGGAATGTTGCTGCTCACCCTGTTTCTGAAATTGGGTTGGATCAAGTTGCATTGGGTGCAAGGTATGTCCGACTTCTTAGTTGCTAATCTGGGATTCTTCTTTATTCCACCAGGAGTTGCCCTTATGCTCTATTTTGACATCATTGAGGCACAATTCTGGCCGATAGTAGTTGCAACCCTTATCAGTACCATCCTGGTGCTTGTTGTCACCGGATGGGTTCACCAATTAACACGTAAAATCAAATGAATTATTTAGAAAATGAATTCTTCCTGTTGGCTATCACCTTCGGGATTTACTTCTTTGCCAAGTTACTGCAAAAGAAAACGGGATTTCTTTTGCTGAATCCTATTCTACTCACTATAGCCGTCCTTATCATTTTTCTGAAAATAACCCATATCAGTTATGAGACCTACAATGAAGGCGGCCACCTGATTGAATTCTGGCTTAAACCGGCAGTAGTAGCGCTGGGCGTACCCCTGTATTTGCAGTTGGAAACGATCAAAAAACAATTGCTACCCATATTATTATCACAGTTGGCAGGCTGTTTTGTCGGAGTTGTTTCCGTTGTACTGATAGCCAAACTAATGGGAGCTTCACAAGAAGTTATTCTCTCTCTGGCTCCGAAATCCGTAACCACTCCTATTGCCATGGAAGTAACCAAAAGCTTGGGAGGTATTCCTTCGCTGACAGCAGCAGTAGTAGTCTGTGTCGGATTACTGGGGGCTATACTCGGATTCAAAACAATGAAACTGATGCATGTAGGTAGTCCGATAGCCCAGGGATTATCCATGGGAACCGCTGCTCATGCGGTAGGAACCTCCACTGCGATGGATATCAGCAGTAAATATGGAGCGTATGCCAGTCTGGGATTGACATTAAACGGAATATTTACTGCATTATTAACTCCAACAATTCTCCGATTATTAGGTCTTCTCTAACAAAAACGTCCTCTAATTGTTATATTATTAAGCGAAATGCAAAATAGATTTTTATATGATAAATTTTAAGGATATTACTATCCAGGACAAGGATACCATTACATCTTACACGATGAACAGTAGTCGCCGTAATTGCGACCTTTCTTTTTCCAACCTTTGCAGTTGGAGATTTCTGTATAACACCCAGTTCGCCATCATTGACGATTTCCTGGCATTCAAATTCTGGGTTGGAGACGAACTGGCCTATATGATGCCTGTCGGAAAAGGAAATCTGAAAAAGGTACTGGACATGCTCATTGAAGACGCAAATCAGGAAGGGCAACCGTTCTGTATGTTAGGCGTGTGTTCATGTATGAGAGAAGAACTCGAGGAGATTATGCCGGGACAGTTTACATTTACTGCCGACAGAGACTATGCCGATTATATCTACCTGCACACCGATCTGGCTACGCTAAAAGGAAAAAAATTCCAGTCGAAGCGAAACCATATCAATAAATTCCGAAATACATACAGCAACTATGAATATACCCCTATCACTCCTGATCGTATTCAGGAATGTTTAGATCTGGAAGCCGAATGGTGTAAAGTGAATAACTGTGACCAACAGGAAGGTACCGGTAATGAACGTCGTGCCCTGATTTATGCATTGAATCATTTCGAAGCATTAGGGTTAACAGGTGGGATACTTCACGTCGACGGCAAGATCGTTGCATTCACTTTCGGGATGCCTATCAACAAAGAGACTTTCGGTGTACATGTAGAAAAAGCTGATACAACAATTGACGGGGCTTATGCCATGATCAACTATGAATTTGCCAATCACATCCCCGAACAATATATCTACATTAACCGCGAAGAGGATTTGGGTATTGAAGGTCTGCGAAAAGCCAAACTATCCTACCAGCCCGTTACTATTCTGGAGAAGTATATGGCATGCTTTAAAGAACATCCCCTGGAAATGATTAAATGGTAAAATAAAGAAATGACCAAACAACAGATAAAAGCTTTGTGGAAACTTTGTTTTGACGATAGCGATGCGTTCATCGATATGTATTTTCGCCTGCGTTATAATGACGAAGTAAATATTGCTATAGAAAGTGGTAAGGAAGTAGTCTCTGCACTTCAGATGATACCCTATCCTATGACTTTTTGTGGCGAACAAATCCAGACCTCATATATCTCCGGTGCTTGTACCCATCCCGATTTCCGGGGAAACGGAGTCATGCGTGAGTTACTTTCACAGGCATTTGCACGTATGAGGTATAATC
The DNA here is from genome assembly GCF_019734355.1 of Bacteroides sp. K03. NCBI lineage: Bacteria > Pseudomonadati > Bacteroidota > Bacteroidia > Bacteroidales > Bacteroidaceae > Bacteroides > Bacteroides sp. K03. The sequence continues at coordinate 57,908 of NZ_JAASHC010000015.1, read as the reverse complement.
GCGTAGTTCTTAGTACACTAATCCCCGCAGAGCCCTGGTTGTTTGATTATTATGCGCGTATGGGGTATATGCCTGTATTTCGTTATTCGGAGAAAAAAATATCACAATGGGACATAAGTCCTGTGCCGGATATCTTCATAACGAAATTAGCAGATGCCAATGAAGAAGTATATCAATATCTCGATAAAAAAATGTCTGAGCGCTCTTGCTGTATTCAGCATACTTTTAGTGACTTTAAAGTAATTTTTGCAGATCTGCTTATCAGTAAAGGCACATTCTACATAGCTACCGTTCAGGAGCAGATAGCAGGCATAGCCGTTGTTTATCCGAATGGTAATGGATTACAAATAAATGAATTGCTGACAGAAAACAGCGAAATTGAAAAAGCATTGCTCTATCATATCCGGCAGGAAGCAGGTACCGACGCTATAACAATGATTACTCCCCCTATGGCTGCCGAAGAACAATATCCCCTCGGCATGGCACGTATCATTGATGCCAGAACTATTTTACAGTTCCATGCGGCCTTGCATCCGGAAATTGAAATGAACATAAAGCTAACAGACGAACAATTGGCTATAAATAATGGCTACTACTACCTTTACAAAGGAAAATGTAAATTCAGTAAAGAGCGGTTGTTAGGTAGCCACCGGCAATTGACCATCGGGGAACTATGCGAAAAGCTCCTCTCTCCATTACAACCTTATATGAGTTTAATGCTGAATTAACAGCTATCATGCAAAGCATTATCTACTAATCCTTTCGTACTCTTCTTTAGATTTAAGGATACAGAACATCCGGATGTTGTTAAGCAAAACACCCGGATGTTCTGATTCACAACATGGGGATGTTTTCACCGACAACATCCCCATGTTATTGATTCTTTCCATTTGATTTATTACAGGCAGAAATAGGGTAGTCTGATTGTATGATAAGTATTGGTTTACACACTTAAAGTAGTAAACACGGTAGTGATCATATAAAAGAGAGCATCCTGCACACCTCTCAGCTTTTGTCATTGAAATGCCAAGAAATAGTGTACAGGATGCAAGTGTGCTTCGGAAAGATTTGTATAAGATTAATTTAGAGTCCGCTAAAGTCTACCCCTTCAAAGACCAATGACGGGATACGCCAGGATGAAGACAACCGCGGATCGTTTCCTGTTTCGGACAACGACGACCAGAGAGTCAACATATTACCAGTCACATTCATTTCGGATACAGGCTGTGTCAGCTTCCCATTTTCAATAAGGAACCCTTCGATACCATACGAAAAGTCTCCTGTAGAACTATTACAGTTCCCCCCATTAAAGCCTGTCACAAGAATTCCATGGTCCACTCCGGCTACCAGCCCGTCGAGATCCTTTAAGCCCGTTTGCATGACTAGAATAGAGGGTGAGTTAATAGTTGGAGAAACTCCCATCTTTCTGGCATTATAGGTATCAATAAAATAAGTTTTCAACACTCCATTCTCAAAAACCGGACGTCGTTCTGTTGCTACGCCTTCACTATCAAAATAGCGGGCGCCAGATGCCTGTTGCAGATGCGGTTCGTCTATTAATGTCATCTTATCGGCCAGTACTTTTTCGTTCAGTTTATCCAGCAGGAAAGAATTTTTCTGCTGAAGAGAAGATCCATAAAGAGCATCTACCAAGGGACTTAGTAGCTGACTGACATTCATTGGATCCACCACCATCGTATATTTACCGGATTTCGCTTTTCTTTGTCCTACCTTACGCAAGACGCGTTCCAGAGCTTTCTGCCCGACGCCTTCTTTCACCAGTTTATCAAAATAGAGTGATGATTCATACCAACCAGCAGAAGGGCGTGCCTCTCCTTCGCCCTTTATTGCAACCTCGGCATAAAGAGAATACCAACTTGATTTTGTTTCTCCTTCAAAACCATTACTGGTGATCCGGTATCCAAAATTATCTCCATCGCTATAAGAAGAGCTGACAGAAATAATACGGTCATCTCTACCCAGTGCCTCTTCGGCAACCGCTTTTGCCAATGCTACTTTATCATCGGGACGGATGGAAGAGAATTTCGCATCCAACAACTTCAAATCGGGGCTTCCCCCTTTATAATAGCGGGAAGCATCCGGCAATACACGTGCCTCATCCTTTGCCAGATAACGGGTAGAGTCAATACCATTCTTTATAAATGTTTCAAGTTCTTTCTTATCCAGCCGATTGGTAGAATAGGTTCCATAGCGTCCGTTTACATATAAGAAAATGGTCAGGCCATTTTCCGAAGCCTGCTGTAAACGGTCCATTTTGGCATCACGCAACTCAAAAGAAGAGTTTGATCCGGCATAAAGATTCACTTTTGCTTGCTGACAACCATTCTTCAAGGCATAATCCATTGCCCATTGTGCCAGTTTTTTATTGCTATCTGAAATCATAAGAGTTGAAAGTTGAGAGTCGAAAGTCGGGAACTAAATATATATCTTTACCACATTCCGCGAAATTTCAACTTTAATTTTTAATTTCTAATTTTTAGTTCTCACTGTTTCCTCAGTTTTCTCCTCCAACGGTCAGTTTACTAACCAACGCCGAAGGCATACCACAAGTCACCGGACAAGATTGTCCATCCTTTCCGCAAGTCCAGGTACCATTATCAATCTTGTCATTATTAGCCACCATAGTAATATCTGCCAATGCTTTCGGACCATTCCCGATGATATTGATATCTTTAATGGGTTGTGTCAATTTTCCATCTTCGATCAGATAACCCGATTTCACGAAGAAAGTAAAATCACCTGCTCCAATCTGCACCTGCCCGTTTGTAAACTGATCGACAAAAATACCTTGTTTCACAGATGCTATAATATCTTCCTCTTTCATATTGCCCGGCTCCATATACGTAGCACGCATACGAGGAATCGGCATATTCCGGAAAGTCTCACGCCGTCCGTTTCCAGTTGGAGCAATACCATAATGTTTGGCACTGATACGGTCGTGCATATAACTGGTTAAAACTCCTTCTTTAACGAGATATGTTTTCTGTCCTTCCACTCCCTCATCATCAAAGTTTACAGATCCACGATTGAAAGGAATAGTACCATCATCTATTACAGAAATATGTTCATTGCACACTTTCTTATTCAACTGATCGGAGAAAATAGATACATTCTTACGATTGAAATCTGCTTCAAACGCATGTCCGATAGCCTCGTGCAACAGGATACCGGAACCTCCTGCACCCATCACCACAGGCATCTCTCCACCTTTAGGCTTGATGGCTTTAAAAAGAATGGCTGTATTATCTACGGCTTCACGTGCCAAAATATCAACCAGGTCATCAGACAGAAACTCAAACCCTTTACGATAAGCACGGGCAGCATAACTGTTTTCCGTCTTTCCGTTTTCCTCCATAATGCAGACAGCACCAAGTGTCACCATAGGTCGATAATCATAATACATCACGCCTTCACTGTTACAGAAAAGAATATGCGATGTCGAATCACTTTGATTGGCCATTACTTTGGACACACGTTTATCCAGTGCAAATATTTTGTCATTCAGCTTTTGAAGATAAGGCATCTTATCTTTCAAACTGATCTCCTCCCAAGGAGTAGTGATCGGATAATAGTTTTTCTTCAATGTTTTTTCTGCCAGACGTACAGGACCGTATTTCTTCTTGCCGGATGCAATACGTGCAGCCGTACGTGCAGCATTCAACATATCGTCAAGTGTCACATTTTCCACATAGGCATAACCGGTCTGATCGCCTGCCAGCACACGCACCCCCATACCAAAATCTATATAGGAATTACAGCTATTCACCGCCCCGTCTTTCAAACTGATTACATTGGTGAAGGTATGTTCAAAAAAGAGATCAGCATAATCTCCTCCTTTTTCAAGGGCTGTTGCCAATACTTTCTTCATATCTTCTTCGCCCACACCAAAATGATTCATTGCCTGCGAAAGCGCCGCCTTCTGGTCAGCTCCTCCCAAAGCTCCCTTCACCGAAGGAATAGCCAACGCTGAGCCTGCAGCCAACGAACCTAATAATGCCATACCTCCTGTTCTTATAAAATTTCGTCTGTCCATAATATATCTATTATTTTTAGGATTTCTTCGTTAATAAACTTTCCAGCTCTTCGGCACTCAAACGAAGATAAAACTGCCCCTGATAAGCAACAGAAATCGATCCGGTCTCCTCAGATACAATAATAGCATGCGCATCCGATTCCTGTGATATCCCCATTGCAGCACGATGACGAAGCCCCAATTCTTTGGGTATATCCAGATTGTGAGATACCGGCAGAATGCATCCGGCAGCTTTAATACGCTTTTTACTTATTACCATCGCACCATCATGCAAAGGACTGTTTTTGAAAAAAATATTTTCTATCAAACGCTGATTTACATCCGCATTAATAATTTCTCCGGTACGTACTACCCCATCCAAAGGAACATTGTGTTCAATCACAATCAGGGCGCCTACCTTTTGTTTACCCATACTGATACATGCCATTACCACCGGCATGATATCTTCATGTTCTAATGACTCTTTTTTATTCCCGGTAAAAAAACGCGCCAGGGCATTGACATGCTGATGCGAACCAAGCGTAAGCAGAAAACGGCGTATCTCATCCTGAAAAAGTACAATCAGAGCCAGCACACCGACATTCATCAAAGTATTAAAAATAGAACCCAGAAGTTTCATCTCAAGCACCTGAGTTACTACCAGCCACATCAGAATCAGCACAAGAATACCTGTGAACACTTTGATAGAACCCGAAGCTTTCATCAATTTGTAGACATAGTACAAAAGGAAAGCCACCAACAGGATGTCAATAAAATCTTTGATACCAAACTCAAAAAACATACCGGCAGCCATGGCTATTATTTGATATTCACCCATATAAACATTTACAATTTATAACTTACAATTTTCTCCACCATCCTTACTGCTTCCACTGCTTCACGCACATCATGTACCCGCAGGATATTGGCTCCCTTCATTAAAGCAACCGTATCCAATACAGTAGTTCCGTTCAGAGCGTCTTGCGGCGTACCTCCAAGCAAACGATAAATCATTGATTTTCTTGAAACACCCACCAATAAAGGCAGTTCGAAAATACTGAATTCTTCAAGGTGTGCCATCAGTTCATAATTATGCTCTAACGTCTTACCAAAGCCAAAGCCCGGATCAAGAATAATGTCTTTCACACCCAAATCACGTAACTGCTGCACTTTCATGGCGAAATACATAAATACCTCCTTAAGCAAATCGTCATAATGTGGCTCAGATTGCATATTCTGAGGTGTACCTTGCATATGCATCATGATATAAGGCACTCCCAACCGGGCAACAGTTTCAAACATTTTCGGATCCATCTCTCCGGCTGCAATGTCATTGATGATAGCAACACCATATTCCTTTACACATTGTTCCGCCACATCAGCCCGGAACGTATCTACAGAAATAACAGCGTCCGGATGATTACGAACCACAATTTCCAATCCTACCCGTAAACGACGCATCTCTTCTTCGGCAGAGATGTTTTCCGCATTAGGGCGGGAAGAGTAAGCACCAATATCAATTATGGAAGCACCTTCGGCCAATATTTGTTGTGCACGTCCGACAATATCTGCCTCAGTTTGCATCCGGCTTCCGGCATAAAAAGAATCAGGAGTAACATTCAGAATACCCATCACTTGTGGGACAGAGAGATCGAGCAACTGCCCGTTGACATTTAAATATCTATGCGCTAATGAGTTCATTAATCTCGTTTTTCGGTTAGATTATTGCAAATGTAGAGAAAAAAAGCAAGTAACCGCCTATTATCACAAGAAATTGTACCGGATACGGCATTCTCTTAGTGCTCATTAAGAAAGAATCTTATCAAATAAAAAGAAAAGGAAGAGATTTCCGGCTATTCTTTTCACACGATTCAAGATTATACTCTATCTTTGCTGCTGTCTTTATAACTATAGAAAGAATATGGAACTCTCTGCTCTCTACCAGATATTTCTGGAATGTAATACAGTAACTACCGATAGCCGCAATTGCCCTAAAGGCTCTATGTTCATTGCCCTCAAAGGTGATTCATTCAATGGGAATGCTTTCGCCACACAAGCTATTAACGACGGGTGCGCATACGCAATTGTTGACGAAGCAGCTCATGCAGTGAAAGGTGACAAACGCTACATCCTTGTAGACAGTTGCATCGAAACTTTACAACAACTGGCCAACTACCATCGTAGGCAATTAGGTACCCGGATCATTGGTATTACCGGAACTAACGGGAAAACAACCACCAAAGAATTGATCTCAGCCGTACTGTCACAATCCTATAATATTCTTTATACGCAAGGTAATTTAAACAACCACATTGGAGTACCTGTTACCCTTCTTCGCCTGAAAGCAGAACATGACCTTGCAGTCATCGAAATGGGAGCCAATCATCCGGGAGAAATTAAATTCTTAGCAGAGATAGCCGAGCCGGATTACGGCATTATTACTAACGTGGGTAAAGCACACCTCGAGGGTTTCGGCTCATTTGAAGGAGTTATAAAAACCAAAGGAGAACTGTATGATTTTCTGCGTAAGAAAGAAGGTGCAATTATCTTCATTCACCACGACAATCCATATCTTATGAATATTGCTTCCGGACTGAATCAAATACCTTACGGAAATGATGAATCACTCTATGTCAATGGTCATGTGACTGGGAACTCGCCTTACCTTACCTTTGAATGGAAAGCAGGAAAGAACGGTGAAAATTACGAAGTAGAAACCCTGTTAATAGGAGAATATAATTTCACTAATGCTTTGGCTGCTATTACTATCGGACGCTTCTTTAAAGTTGAACCGCAAAAAATAAATAAAGCACTCACTGAATATGCTCCGCAAAACAATCGTTCGCAGCTGAAAAAAACAGCCGAGAACACACTGATTATCGATGCTTATAATGCCAATCCTACAAGTATGATGGCAGCACTGGAGAACTTTAATAAAATGACAGTTGCGCATAAGATGCTAATATTAGGAGATATGCGCGAACTGGGAGCTGAAAGTGCAGCTGAGCACCAAAAGATAGTAGACTTCATTAAAGCATGCGAGTTTGAGAAAGTCATATTTGTTGGAAACCTGTTTGCTGCAGCCGAACATTCATACCAGACATACTCCAATGCCCAGGAACTTATACAGGCATTACAGACCGATAAGCCTAAAGATTATACCATCTTAATAAAGGGCTCTAACGGAATAAAACTTAGTTCAGTAGCAGATTATCTATAATCTGCTACTGTTTCCCTTTTATTGTTTGTTTCAGCATCCGGGGGCGTATCCAATAGTAACCGATAAGACTGGCAAAGATTGCCCCCAAAGAATTGGCTGTAAAGTCTAACCAATCTCCTCCACGATACGTTGTACAATACTCCTGTAACAACTCTACACACCCGCTAAACAATACCGGGCAAACAAAGGCACCGACCCATGCATGCCACATAGGAGAATCTCCTTTTCTGTGAGTACGCAAAAACTCCAGCCACAACATGCCGGACATACCGAAATACATACAAAAATGAACAATTTTATCTATATTGGGTATTTTGCTTAACTCTGTTGAAGGTGGTCTAAAAAACGACAGGTAGATAACTACCAGAATAATTAACAGAGAAACCGGGTATTTCTTAATATAATAAAGCATATCTAAATAAATTACAGATGTTGGGCAAATATAAGGAACATTTCTTATATTTGCATGTTTAAGTAAGATAAATATATCGAATTGTAAGATAAATAAAGCTTTTATGACTAAAAATGACAGAGCGAACTTTGGCACTAAGTTGGGGGTGATACTTGCCTCTGCAGGATCAGCTGTAGGACTGGGTAATATATGGAGATTTCCATACGAAACCGGTAATCATGGCGGTGCCGCTTTTATCATTATTTATCTGGGTTGTATTTTTCTTCTGGGACTTCCGATCATGGTATCCGAATTTCTTATTGGACGCCATTCTCGCGCAAACACCGCCAGAGCTTATCAAAAGTTAGCTCCCGGTACGCATTGGCGTTGGGTAGGACGTATGGGAGTACTTGCCGGCTTTCTTATTCTCAGTTATTATTCGGTAGTGGCCGGATGGACGCTCGAATATATTTTCGAAGCATTAACCAACGGTTTTTCAGGTAAAACTCCGGATGAGTTTATTTCTTCATTCCAGACTTTCTCAAGCAACCCATGGCGACCGGCGATTTGGCTGATCCTATTTCTACTCGGTACTCATTTTATTATTGTGAAAGGCGTAGAGAAGGGAATAGAGAAATCTTCCAAGATAATGATGCCTATGCTGTTTATTATCATCCTTATATTAGTAATATGTTCTGTGTCTTTGCCAGGAGCAAGCAGAGGTATCGAGTTTCTACTCAAACCAGATTTCAGCAAGGTAGACGGAAATGTATTCTTAAGTGCAATGGGACAAGCTTTTTTCTCACTTAGTTTAGGGATGGGGTGTCTTTGTACCTATGCTTCCTATTTTAGCAAAAAGACCAATTTAACTAAGACAGCTTTCAGTGTAGGGATTATTGATACAATTGTAGCCGTACTTGCAGGATTCATCATCTTCCCGGCTGCTTTCTCTGTGGGTATTCAGCCGGATGCAGGTCCAAGCCTCATCTTTATCACCCTGCCTAATGTATTCCAGCAAGCATTCAGTGGAGTGCCGTTATTGGCGTATATATTCTCTGTGATGTTTTATGTACTGCTGGCAGTGGCAGCTCTTACTTCTACTATCTCTTTGCATGAAGTTGTTACAGCTTACTTGCACGAAGAGTTTAAGTTTACTCGCCACCGGGCAGCATTATTTGTTACAGGAGGGTGCATCTTCCTCGGTATACTCTGTTCTCTGTCACTTGGAGTAACAAAAGGTATTACTATTTTCGGATTAGGAATGTTCGACCTATTTGATTTTGTCACCGCAAAAATCATGTTACCACTGGGTGGGTTGTGTATCTCAATATTCACCGGGTGGTATCTGGACAAGAAAATCGTCTGGAGCGAGATTACAAACGATGGTACACTGAAAGTCCCGGTTTATAAACTCATTATCTTTATCCTGAAATATATTGCACCTATTGCAATCTCCTGTATCTTTATCAATGAGTTAGGATTACTCAAGTAATATGTGGAAAGACTTTTTCTACTTTTCGCGTACAGAACGGCAAGGTATCATAATTCTTGCCGCTTTGATTATTTTGGTCGGTACAGCTTCATGGTTTATACCGCCAAGAGAAGTAGCAAAAATTGAAGATAACCAAAAATTCGAAGAAGAGTATGCCATTTTCATGGCATCACTAAAAGAAAAAGAACAACAAAAAGAAGTAAGTTCTAAAAAATACCAGTATGAAAAACGAGAAGTAATACTCGCTTCTTTCGATCCTAATACGGCAGACTCTATTACTTTTCTTAACCTGGGACTTCCGCTATGGATAGCAAAGAATATTTTGAAATACCGTGCCAAAGGAGGACGCTTTCGCAAACAGAGTGACTTCCAAAAAGTATATGGATTGACAGAAAAGCAATACACAACTCTCGAACCTTATATATCCATAGCAGATATACCGAAAGAACAGGACACAATTCGCCTGTTTAGTCATCAGGAACCGCGGGATACTCTACAATATTACAAATATCCGAGTGGAACAACAATCAGCTTAAACCAGGCTGACACCACTGAATTAAAAAAAATCCCGGGTATAGGAAGCGCTATCGCCCGTATGATTGTAGGATATCGGAAAAAACTGGGAGGATTCTACCAAGTAGAGCAACTGCAAGATATTCATTTGGATACGGATAAACTACATGAATGGTTGTTTGTTAACAAGAATGAGACCCAACGGATAAACCTGAATAAAGCAGGAATTGAAAGACTTAGAGCACATCCTTACATCAATTTCTACCAGGCAAAGGTTATTGTTGAGTACCGTAAGAAAAAAGGAGAAATAGAGAGTCTGAGCCAATTCAAACTCTATGATGAATTTTCTGAAAAAGATTTTGAACGGATATCACCTTATGTTAGTTTTCATTGAAATAAAAAAGATGCATCCTTATCACACTAGATAAGAATGCATCACACACAAACAAAACAAACACTCTACCTACTATCTTCACAGACTTCTGTAGAGAAGCGATATAAAGATACAGCTAATTGATTAATATTAATAACCAATCAGCCATATGGTATCATTTTTTAGAATTTCCCCCTTCGTATTAACACTTATTAATTATACCATCTATCATATGGACAGTACGATCTGTAATCTGAGCTAGCCCCTCATCATGGGTTACGATCACAAATGTCTGTCCTAAACGGTCACGAAGTTCAAAAAACAATTGATGTAATTCTTCCTTATTATGCGTATCCAGGCTACCAGAAGGCTCGTCAGCTAATATTACTGCCGGATTATTGATAAGAGCACGGGCTACAGCAACCCGTTGTTTTTCTCCACCGGAGAGTTCATTAGGTTTATGAGAAGCACGCTCTGCCAATCCCATAAAGTTCAGTATCTCTAATGCATGCGCTGTGGCTTCCCTGGAAGATACCCCGGCTATCAATGCGGGAATCATGATATTTTCCAATGCTGTAAATTCAGGAAGTAACTGATGAAACTGAAAAACAAAGCCGATATGCTTATTACGAAAAGCAGAGAGCTCTTTTTCTTTCATCCTGCTGACATTTGTACCATCAATATAGACATGTCCGGCATCTGGTTCATCAAGCGTACCCATAATCTGCAACAGAGTAGTTTTACCGGCACCACTTGGTCCGACAATACTTACAACTTCTCCTTTATTTATCTCCAGATCAATACCTTTGAGAACCTGTAAAGAACCGAAACTTTTAGTAATTCCTTCTAATTTTATCATATAATAATGTGCTAATGTGGCAATATGCCAATGTGCCAATAGGCTGCACTATAGTAACATACCAATTGGCACATTGGCATATCAGCACATTGAATAATTATTCATAATCGTTTTATTACATACTCTGCCAGATAGCAACCAAAGACGGCAGGCATATAACTCACCGTACCGCAAGTTGACTTCTTATTCATTTCATCATCAGTGAGCAGTACAGCGTTAGAATCAGCTTGTTCTGTACTAAATACTACCGGCACTTTTCGTTTAACTCCCATCTTCTGCAAACGTTTCCGGACAGCTTTACTCAATCCGCAATGATAGGTATCCCAAAGGTCGGCAAAACGAACTTGAGTTATATCACTTTTTGCCCCGGCTCCCATACTGGATACAATCTTAATACGGCGTTGCAAAGCATGATAAATGAGATAGCATTTAGGGCTCAACGTATCTATGGCATCAACAATAAAATCATATTGGGCAGCATCCAGCAGTTCCGGGATATTTTCATCTTTCAGAAAAACGGGTAACACTTTTAAATCCAGTTCCGGATTAATATCTTTAAATCTGGCTTCCAATATATTGGCTTTAGGCATTCCCAGGGTAGAATGCAAAGCCGGTAACTGACGATTTAGATTGGTAGGCTGAACCGTATCAGCATCTACAATCGTCATTCGCCCCACTCCGGCACGGCAAATCATTTCTGCTGCATAAGCACCTACTCCACCCAAACCGACTACAAGTACATGGGCATTACGCAACCGCTCCATCTTCTCTTCACCTAACAAGAGTGCTGTTCTTTGCTTCCAGTTTTCCATCAATTTTTCTTAAACCATTTATAAAACCACTTACCTACCTTTTCATAATGCTGCGACTCATTACTACCACGTGGATTTGAGAAAGAAATAGCTTCCTGAGGTTCTCCCAACTGATCCGGATATAAAATAATAAGGCTGTTATTTGAGAAATATTTCCCAAGTTGGGCCGGTAGTTTTTCAAAAGCCGGATCATAAGAGATAGATCCCCGGCGAGCACTGACTATAACCAGTAAATGATCATAATTCACTTGACCGGTAAGCAATAGCAAGTCTCCCCAATCGTCCAGACGGGAGAAATCTGTCATGGTCAATCCATATTTCTTTTTCACCAATTGCTGTAAGTATCTCAACGTCTGTTCATTCGCAAAGAAGTGCGCACGACATCCCAGGATGTTTGCCATGCGACAAAAATGTTCCACCCACTTCTGAAATCCGGCTTCGTACTCCGCCTTCGGAGGGACAGCAATAATAATACGCCGAAGCGTATTAACCGGCATAAGGAACTTGGCTATCATTACTTCCCTATGTAACCCCTTCAACAAACTATCTGCCAGATTACCAAAGAAAGAGTCTACAATATTGACCTTACGATGCAATCCGATTACCACATCAGTCACTTCATATTCTTTTGCTGTATGGATAATACCGGAGGCAATATTAAGATCATACCGGCTCACCTGTGACAAAGGCACATCCGCTGATGCAGCTATCATAGCAGCACGTTCCAAATTTCTTTTACCACACAACTCCAAACGTTCCGAACTACTGTTATCATTAATCACATTCAACGCCAGCAAATTATTTTTTTGTTTAGAATCGCGGATCAGCAAAGACAAGTTTATCAAATCATCAATAGTATCCGGATTTGCCACCGGAATCAGAATCTTCTCAGGTGTCTCCTTTTTACTATTTTCCGTATCCAACTGTGCTTCATGCATAGCGAGCTTACGAGCAGCCCGTTCAGTAGCAAACGAGCTGATGATGCAAGTGAACAGAATTAATACAATAGTACCATTCAACACATCCTCATTCAATAATCGCTCGCCACTGGGCAAAATAATATTATAGCCCACAAGTACGGCTGCCAGCGTAGCTGCCGCCTGTGCATTGCTAAGCCCAAACATCAACTCTCTCTCGATAGCTTTCATCTTATAGATTTTCTGAGTAAGCCACGAAGCAATCCACTTACTCGCCAATGCAACAGTAGTCATTACTACTGCCACTTTTAAAGCGTCACCATGTCCAAAGAGAATTTTAATATCAATCAACATTCCCACTCCAATCAGGAAGTATGGAATAAACAAAGCATTACCCACAAACTCCAGATGATTCATTAACGGAGATACATGGGGAATAAGACGATTTAATACCAATCCGGCAAGAAATGCTCCCAAAATACCTTCCATTCCTACAAACTCCATCAATCCGGCTCCCAGGAAAACCATTGCCAGAACAAAAATAAACTGCATCACATTGTCGTCGTACTTTCGAAAGAACCAACGTCCGATACGAGGAAAAAAGAAGATAATAAGAAAACCCAGGAAAATAACTTTAACTACCAGCCACAACCAGAACATCTCCGAAGACTCACCTTTAAACAATCCACCAATAACCGCCAGCACCAACAAAGTCAATGTATCGGTAACCGCTGTTCCTCCAACGGCAATACTTACACTTCGATGACGTGATACTCCGTAACGAATCACAATAGGATAAGCCACAAGCGTATGGGAAGCATACATACTGGCGAGTAACACAGAGGTAATGAACCCATATTTCAATACCGTCATGTTAGTGATAAACCCCAGTGCCATAGGAATAACAAATGCCAACAGCCCTAATACCACAGCTTTACCACGATTCTGTTTAAAGTCCCCCATGTTCATTTCGAGCCCGGCCAGAAACATTATGTAATAGAGACCTACTTTTCCAAAAAGTTCAAAACTACTATCGCGTGCCAGAATATTGAATCCATGTTCACCAATCACCACACCAGCCAGAATCATTCCGATTATATGTGGAATACGAAGCCGACCCAACACCATAGGAGCAAACAATATGATAAGAAGTACAAGGAGAAATATCCATGTAGGATCTATTATAGGTAGGTTTAAATTAAAATCGGGCCACTGCATATATCTAAGTTTTACGTTTTCTCTGCAAAATAACAAAAAAGTTATCAATTATATGCCAGAATGTTATAATTTTGCAGTCAATTATTTGCTATTCGGAAGAATAGTAAGCGAAATACAATATTCAATTAAAACAAAAGAAAAAGATGAAAGTAGCTATTGTTGGCGTAAGCGGAGCCGTAGGACAAGAGTTCCTGCGCGTGCTTGATGAGAGAAATTTCCCGTTGGACGAGTTGGTTTTATTCGGTTCTAAACGTAGTGCCGGCAGCAAATACACCTTCCGCGGTAAACAGATCGAGGTCAAACTCTTGCAACACAACGATGACTTTAAAGGGGTAGATATCGCTTTCACATCGGCTGGCGCAGGTACGTCCAAAGAATTTGCAGAAACTATTACTAAATATGGTGCTGTGATGATTGACAATTCCAGTGCTTTCCGTATGGACAATGATGTGCCTTTGGTAGTTCCTGAAGTAAACGGAGCTGATGCCAAAGACCGTCCACGGGGCATTATAGCTAACCCTAACTGTACAACGATCCAGATGGTAGTTGCACTGAAAGCCATCGAACAGCTTTCACATATAAAAACTGTACATGTGTCTACTTATCAGGCAGCCAGTGGAGCCGGTGCAGCAGCCATGGACGAACTTTACGAACAATACCGTCAGATCCTTGCAAATGAACCTGTCACCGTAGAAAAGTTTGCTTATCAACTGGCGTTTAATCTAATTCCTCAGGTTGACGTATTTACTGAGAATGGATATACAAAAGAAGAGATGAAAATGTATAATGAAACACGTAAAATCATGCACTCGGACATAAAGGTTAGTGCAACTTGTGTACGTGTTCCGGCATTGAGAGCTCACTCTGAAAGTATTTGGATTGAAACAGAACGTCCTGTATCTGTAGAAGAAGCACGCGAGGCTTTTGCTAAAGGTGAAGGGCTTGTCCTTCAGGATAATCCAGCAGAAAAAGAATACCCGATGCCGCTATTCCTTGCTGGTAAAGACCCTGTATATGTAGGCCGTATCCGTAAAGATTTAACCAATGATTGCGGATTGACATTCTGGATTGTAGGCGATCAGATAAAAAAAGGTGCGGCACTGAATGCTGTACAAATTGCAGAATATCTGATCAAAGAAAAGAATATTGGATAATTTACAATAGGAATAAACAAAGCCGTCTGAGAACTATTTCTGAGACGGCTTTTTCATTTACACATATTTAATCTAACACCTATATATTTTTTCTTTTGTCACTTCTTTACAATAAATTTGTGCACCTCTCTTTTTCCATCAATAGTCACCGACAAACAATAGATTCCATCATTCAAAGAATACAAAGGAATATTATACGTATATTCTCCGGCAAGCTGGCGATTCGTAAGATAGTTCATAATCTTCTTCCCATCGACAGTCCACAAAGCAATAGAAGCAGTTCCAACTTTAGATAAAGAATAGTGTAAAACAGCCTCATCCCGCCAATTTAGTAACTTCGAAAAAGATTTATCAACAGTAGTTCCGGAAATTCCAACCTCTGAGGAAGATGGATAATAGGCTTTCAAATCTTTGAAAGAAATCTTTGTATCACTGAGAGTTATACCTGGCTTTAAATAAAATTTCATACCGGTTAGGGCCAAAGGATATTCAATCAGATCAAGCGGTATATTACCATCCATAAAAGATATGTAATAGGTAGAATCTTTCCTGACAACAGGTATCAACTTCGTTTTCAAAAAACTTGTTTTTGTATTTGATGCAAAATCAAGGTAGAGTTCTTTAATCAAATCATCTCTCACGAACATCCGGAAAGAGACCGAGTCAGGTAAACTATAAAAAATTACAGGCTTATTAAACTCAATGGAAGCAGAACGTCCGGTTTTGACATCAAATATCATATTGATACCATCCTCCCAGCCATTGGGTAATGCGGTATTTTCATACCTCAAATTGGAAAAGGTTCCGGAAGTTTTTATTGGCCACGATGCTAAGTCAGCAAAGGTCTCATGTATTCTTTCCTTACCAGCTATCTCAACTTTCACATTTACATGTACACTCAACTCATCTAAAGTTCCGTGAAGTTCTGTCTCGCCATTAGCTATACCCTTTATCACTCCATCCTGTACCAGACAGCAATCAGGATTAGAGGAACTCCAGGTAAATGCTCCCGGATCTAATTGATAAACCTGTTTCCATGATTTTGCATCAATCCTGATAGGGAATTCACGTATCCCATCTATCAAAATATTCTGCGGATAGGCCTGAACATCCGAGACTGGAGATACAAAAACATTCAAAACCGCTTTTTTACCATCCTTGGTGGCTATAATCTGACCTTTTGTCGCATTCAGGCTCGCATGGAATACATCATCTGCGTCTACATATCCCAAGTCCTCAGGTACACATTGATAAGTAAATCCTTGAACTCCCTTTTCCAACATTTTATCATGTTCATTAAAAGACAGAAGTGTAAGTGGATTCAACGAGACTGCCGTAGTATAAAGACTGGGGGTTATGAACGCATAAGAAGCAACAACCTCTTCCTCAGGTGCAGTTGATACAACCAGCAAAGCATCGGCTACCGGACGAATGCTACCACGCATCGGATAATTCAGCATTTCATGATCAACAGCTATCGTTGCAGAACCTCCACTATCGAAGTTTACTACATTCCACGAACCATGGGCCAACATCCAATTAGCAATATCAATACAATTTACTCCCGGACTGGCAGAAGTTCCTCCTTCAACCGTTACAACATAAACTGTTTTGCCGTCTTTTGACATTCCGGCCATCACCCGGGCAGAGACCTCATATTCGCGCCCGTTTTCGAAATCATTATATTCACCTTCATGTAATTTTCCTTCATAAGCAATACTGGGATAACCATGAAAACCAGCTACAATATTTTTTATTGGTTCGCCAAACTTACCTTTCACAAATTTCTGTGAAATAAAGATTATATCACCCGGAGTGACTTTTCCCTCGAAGCTCTGAATACTTTCGTTCCGTGCATAAATCACACATTCCGTTTGTGACGTTTGTAATGGAGCATCTGATACTTCTAAGACTTCACACTTTATATCATCACCATTTACCGTCCACCCACCCAATGGTTTGACCTTGATATATTTTCCAGGTTCTGTCAGCGTTCTACTATTCAAGTGATTAAGTAACACACAGTTTCCCGAAATAAATGTAGCAGCAGAGTTATAATAATCAATTTTCACAATACTGCCATCTTTTAAAATAACATTTGAGTTCAGAGACGGGTAAAATACTGCCGCTGTTTTATCTTCCGAAACAGCAAAGATAGAGCGT
This sequence comes from Bacteroides sp. K03, assembly GCF_019734355.1. Lineage (NCBI taxonomy): Bacteria > Pseudomonadati > Bacteroidota > Bacteroidia > Bacteroidales > Bacteroidaceae > Bacteroides > Bacteroides sp. K03. The sequence goes on along the minus strand of NZ_JAASHC010000015.1, from coordinate 40,763 downwards.
CCCCAACCTACTCCATAAGGTATCTCACCATTACTAACATTAACTCCGATACATACACCTGCTTCATAAACGAAGAAATCATGGTTGAATGCAGCACAAACGCGATGTCCGGGATAAGTGTGGGCTTTAGACATACTCATAACAGTCTCTCTGGGTACATCCGGAACCTTATTGTTCGATTGTACCTGCTCAATCTTCGTATAAGGATTCGTCAGATCTATGGTTGTGACCCACATTAGTATAGGTTTATCCCGATAGGCTATTTTGGTATATTGCACTCCCGCTCCCAAGCTATAATGCTCCAGTGTATCCGGAGTTCCCCATACCGGTTCTTGTGCTTCCAAGGTATTACAGAATGCCAATAGTAGTATATATAAAAGAATCTTTCTCTTCATACTTAATGATTTTTTATCAAATTAAGTAACGGCCGGCTTATTTGCCAGCCGTTATTAAAAAATCAGTATCAATCTCTCAAAACTATTTTCTGCGAAACGCTACTTCCTGATTCCAAATTAGCCTTTATCACATAAATACCTTTGGTCAATCCACCAACATCCATCCGGGATGAAGCCACTTTCGATAATAGTTCTCCCGACAATGAATAAAGCTCCATAGATACAACCTTGTCACTGCTTGCCACAATTTCATTAGTTCCGGCAATATAGCGGAAAGAGAATCCTGAAACGATTTCAGCCTCTATAGATGTCAAAGTATTATCATATACTAAAACATTATCCACATAAATTGTTCCTGTTTTTGTCAGAGGTTGTGCTTTCTGCTTTATTTTCAGTCCGGTAAGTTCATAAGTTTTCTTTGCAGGAAGGGTTCCCAAAGATACTTCTACAAATGCCCAGTCACAAAATGTAAGATCGGTAAGCTTGATCTCCTGAATATCTCCATCAGAAGAAGACAGTTGTAACCAAACCTCATTACCGGTCAGATCACCCAAAACATGCATACCAATTGCTTTAGTGGCATCAACCTGAAATCCTGAAGTTGTTTGATAACATGCTATACCGTCTGCTGCATCTACTGCAAAATTATATGTAAACGCACCAGAAGAAGAGCCAAACAATACTTTAGAGGTATTCCGGGAAGTACTGGCCGACGTAATGCCCGTACTGCCATCTGCGAAATAAGTAAATGTTCCGGCAGTTTCCATATCCAAGCCAACCGTTCTATCTGTTACTTTCACATCTACAGCTTTAAAAGTATAATCTATCGGTTCAACAATATCAATACCATCAACATCAATCATATTTCTGTCAACAACAACACGATACGTTTCATTTTCTGTTAATCCTTCGGAAAGAGTGAACGCCAAAGAACCATAAGGTGCACTGACAGAATTTACTTTTATAGAACGAGGAACTTTAGATAACTCTTCACCTTTTGAATTATAGATTTTAACAGCATCTCTGACCAATGTAGAATTCAATTTATTATCAAATCTGAACTCAAATGGAGCACTTTTACCATAGTTAACGCATTCTACCCCAGGAGTCGGATAACAACCCAATAGTTTCAATCTATTACGATCTTTAGTGAGGAAACTGAATACAAAATCTTTTTCCATTGCCATATTACCAGGGTGTTTCAGGCTTTTATCCAGTTTCACTGTATACAAAGTAGAAATATCATACGGTTTATCCGGTGCAAAGATCATCCGATGTTGACTATCTTCAAATGTAATTGTCCCTTTTACATTCGGAGTAATGGAAAATGCTTGTATTGCAGATTCTGTATCTACATCCCAATTAAACTCAAAAACGATCTTCGAACTACACTCTACAAGTTCACCTTCTTCTACTTTAGGAGAATAGCTAACCACTTCGGGAGGGGTCAAGCGCTGCATATCTAAACGCGCATCTAAATAACTGACCTCTCCAGCTTTTACTTCCAAGTCATACGTTTTATCAAAATACTTATCAGCAGTCACTTTTACTGTATACTTTCCAGGGAGTAGCTGCTTAAACACAAATACCCCATTATCAATATCATCCGTTGTATATGTAAGATTTCCGGGGTTAACCGTAACAACTGCTTTATTCAAGGCTAATAGCTCATCTTTTGAGTTCCTGATTTTCACATGGCTTCCCAAATCTTTATTTCGGCTATCATGAACACTACCTACAATATTTCCCGTAGTAAGAAGGGCTTCCGCCTTAAATATTTCACAAAAAGATTTATAAAAATTCCACGCCTCTAACCATTTATAATCCATATTCATCAAACGCCGGGTTTCAGGTATGTAATCATGCATAGAACCTTCCGATATACATCCGGGGACGGTCAATCCTCTCAAAACGCCGTACCCGTTACTCCACCCCATTACCTGAGCTGCAAATGTTTTATCACCACGTACAGTATAATCAGAAGCCCAACAATTTACTTCGTTTGCATAAAGATTCTTAGCGATAACAGTACTAATCTCGCGGCTACGATCTGAATGAGGAGTAGGTGTAGGATATGTATGATTATCATCCGGATCCACACCTGCATAAAGCTGAAGAACATAGTTTGTAACTCCGGCATTACTATGAATAGAAAGCATATAATCCGCATTACATTCATTTGCTTCTCTTACAATCTGAGTTAAAGGCAGATCATCGGCTGTTGTATTTGTTGTACGACTAATGTATACATCAGCCTTCGCACTTTTCAACAGTTCAACTAACTGTACTCCTTTATCCAAATTAGACTGTGACTCCCAAAAGCCATTTACATCACCCGGTCCATAAGGACCAACCGGAATGTTCCGGTCATCACTATCAAATCCACCATGCCCCGGATTTACATAAATTGTGATTCCTGACAAATCCTGTGCGTATGTTCCACTTGTTTTTAATAATAACAAGCCTATAAAAAGAATATAATATATTTGCTTCATAGCGGCCTATTTTTTTAATTCTAATACTATAATTTCACCCTCCAAAGTATTGTAGGCTATCTTACCACTTTTCCAATTAGTAGTTGGATACATTGCTATCTCTGTAAAAAGGGACAATACTTGTCTTTGTTTCCCATCGGCAGATACCATTACAACAGATGACTCTGTTATATAATCTCCATTATCTTTATCAGCCATACCTACGATTTTATGATCGTCATACCATACAGGAGCATTCAGATAGCCTATCTCAGAAAGAATCTTCCCATTCAAATCACAGATATAAGTTCCTTTTCCGGTTGCAGTAAATAAAATTTTAGTTTTATCGGGAGATAAAGATCCCCACAAATATCGGCTCCCTTTTGATAATGGCTCAAGCACTTTACGATCTCCATTGCGTTCAACAATCAACTGAAGCTTCTCTGTATAAGCATTTATGCTCTCCGTCTCCTGAAATTCCAGCCCCATACGAACTTTATTCAATTCAGATTGAAGACGCACAGGAGAATTCATACAATTCTTCGACTGCAACAATTGACGATCATAACACATCAAAGTATTCTGCCGGTGCATATTTTCTCTTTCCACCGACCTATAATAGATCTTATCATTATTCTGACTGAAATCCGGAGAATACCCTGCACCCTCAGCATCCGTAATCATCAGAGAAGTTTTATTATTCAGTTTATACAGATACAAACCCTTATAATTCTCAGACGTATACAACAATTCAGAACCATCCGAATTAAACACCGGATAAAAAGCCGGTACTTTTTTCTCCACAGTAATTCGTTGTACTACCGAAACCATTTGTGCTTCGGCCCAGGTGACATTACAAATTAACAATATCCATATACAAATACTCTTCTTCATAATATTCTATTTAAAATTGTACTAACCCAACTAATATTTCATAAACTTAAATACAGAAACCTCTGCTCCCTTATAAACCTTCAGCAGATAAATTCCTTTATTCACTCCAGAGTCATCCAACCTGATTTTGCCAGTCTGAAGGCGACCCAGTTTTTTCATTTTTACTGCCATACCTGAAACTGAATATATCTCATAACTCACAGGTAACTCTTTATCCATACTAAATGACAAATAAGTTCCATCAACATCCGTCAAAAGGCTTATCTCATTATCTCCTATCCTATTAGGTATAATACCATCTCCTTGTTCTTCATAAATCAACGAAAACTCTTTCAACTCGAAAGCATACTCAGCTCCAACAGTGTGTCCGGAAGCATTAAGAGTTACCTTTATTGAATTAAATTTGAGTGGCCAAATAGCCATATCCGTAGGATCATCAACAAGATCTGCCAGAGATAAATAAATCACATTATCCTCATTTACCTTAAAATCGGAAAATTCTTTTACTACAGAGTGAGATAAATTATTAGGAACAAGATCCAGAACAATCTTATTCAAAGGTAATTCGTGAGGATTGAATACAATCTTCAGAGCCTTAGGCAAACTATAAAGATTCATTTTTTTTGCCAATGTGAAATAAGGAGTACGAGTAGACGAATATTTATAAGCAATATTCAATGTGCTTGTACCACTCATTGAAATATCTTTTAGATTGGAAGTTAACTTAAGCGAAGGATCCGTAAAACTAATAGCAGGTAATGAGGAGGCAGAAGGTATTTCAACATTCACTTTTAATGTTCCCTGATAATCATTCATTGAACCCGTAACCATAGAGGAACCATTGGCTACAGCAGTTAAAACACCTTTGTTGACTTTACAAATATTCTCATCTTCAACTCTCCAATCCAAAGCATTATGATCTATCAAGACTTTATTTCCTTCCAAAGTCGTTTCTACTTCAATCGGATAATGAATCTTAGAATCCAGAAGTACAGAGTCCAAACGAATAGAAAAATCCTTCACTTCTTTTACATAAACAGTCTGAGAAACTTCTAACCTTCCATAATGAGCAGTCAAAGTACCAGAAACAGCATCTCCTGAAACCACAAAATTACCTGCCTCATCAATATGCCCAAGATTTGGAGAACAGGAGAAGGTAACACCCTCAAGATTATCAGTAAGCAATCTGTCATACTGATTATACCCCATTATTTGGGGTTTAATTATACCATATTTAGGTAATTCAAACTTATAATCTGAAAAACGTAGACGGGTAATATCCTGAGATTCCTGAGATAAATCTACAACCAACCAACCGTTACCTACAGGTCGTTCTTTACCATCAGCCGGACGGTTAGCTACTTTATTGTTTACTATTATTTCCGAAGAACCTCCACCGTCAAGTCCAATGGCATCTGTGGCCCCCCAATGTTTCAAAATATCACAAACTTCCGTAGTCGTCAACCCAATAGAAGCTGATGTCTTACCATCCGCAACAAGCAGATACACCCAACGTTTGTCTTTAGAAGCTCCAACAGCTGTACGCGGATATGGAACCGCATTATAGTTTTCAGTAGTATTACGTTCTGTAAGTACTCCGTCGTACATTAATGCTGTATTGCCACCTATCATTTGCTCAATCTCTGGATAAGTTCCAAAATTCACACAACGTATCCCCATATTAATAGTGATTTCCTGTCCCTCTTTCAATTTACATAAAAAAGCCCGGGATTGCTCACTTGTACCAGAAAGTACGTATTCATCAGCAGCAATCGGATTACTTCCTCTGTTTTCTATCCTTTTTCCGACAATGCACTTTACTGGTTTATTCACTCTCCACTTTTCACCAGATTTCAAACTTAAATATACCTCAGTACGTTCTACTCCAAACATCTCACTGAAATTTTCATCTTGACGTGTTTTCTCTCCTGCAAACCGATTATAAAAAGTCAAATCACAAGCAGAGCAATCTGCACGAGGAATATTAACATGCTGAAATTTATAAGTTCCGGCATCCCCGGCGTCAACCTTACCCTCAAACTCCATATGATCGAAAACCGGAACATTATTCACGTCTATGGTAGCAAATCCCCACCAGGCATCCCGGGGTTCACGTTGTATTTCACCATCTTTAATACTACCTCCACGAGGAGCTCCCAAAGGAAACTCATGATGATCAGTTACATTAAAAAAATCACCATTTATACCACAATATGCTTTATGTCCCTCATAAGTCATACGCTCACAAGCATGCGTTACAAGTTCTGTCCCCGGTATGCTATCATTGGCCAGAAAAGTTTCAATCTTATTGTATGGATTATGCATATCCAGTTTAAGGATATAGGTGTAAGCAGGTATATCAGGAATATAAATTGAAGTATAAATAGCTCCCGGACCAACAACTTTACACTCAAGAGTATCTATATAATGAGGTTTCTCATTGATCGTTATATAACCTCCGGCATACACATATTGTCCTAAGAGTAAAGGTAATGCCAATAAAAACTTTTTCATTTTCATACTATTTTTATATGTTACATGATTAGTTATGTATAATCAACTTAACCGTATCTGTTTTACCACCAACTAACACTTTCACCAAATAAGTACCATTAGCTAAATTGTTTATCGGTAAAACAAGATTCCTTCCATCACTCATTTTGTAATCTTCAGATGCAACCATCATTCCGGTACTTGTATAAATTCTTAAACTGACATCTGTTTTTTTATCCAGATTAACATTCAAACAAGCTTCTTTTTTTGCCGGATTAGGATAAATGGATAACCAGGAAAGAGTTTTCAGTTCGGGGAAACCAACCGTAATATAGTCATATACCATAACCATTTCTTTGATCTGAATTTTATTATGCCCTACAGGATTATCAGAAGTAAATGCAAACCTCATCGAATGAAAATGTATAGGATATCCGACTTTGTCATTTACATCTGTTAAGATATCTGAGGCTGGTATTACAATTTCACGATCTTCATCTTTCGAAATATCAGTAAATTCATACGGAGTATAAGCAGATTTATCGTTTGTCCGTAAGGAGAAAGTAACTTTACTCAAACCTGCTTTTCCCGGATTCAATATTATACGCACAGATGTTGGCAAACTATATAAACAAAAATCATTCGTCAATTCTATAAACGGAGAACGTCCGGCAGAGTAGTCATACTCTATTCCATCAGGTAATAATTTTATATTCTTCAAATTAGAGGTACTTTTTACACTCCAGGAAGGAGTAGACAAAACGGGCATCTCCAGAATTGGTTGAGAAGGTATTTCCACTTTAACCTTCTGTTTGCATGAGAACTCTCCCAATGTTCCATGAATATACGTCACTCCATTGGATAATCCTTTTAATACCCCTTCAGTTACTGAGCAAACTGAAGGATCTTCAACTTCCCATTGTAATAATTCCGGTGCCACAAACAACGTTTTATTTTCTACTTCTGCCAATAATTCAATATGATATGTAGAAATATTATTGAGTAAAACAGAATCCAATCTCAACTTAAATGAAGACTCAACTAATGAGACCGGCCTTGAGGTCTTCACCCCTTTATACTCTGCGGATAATATTCCAGTACCGGTTTTTTCCGCACCAATAAAATTACCTTCTGCAGTTATATATCCTATCTCCGGAGTACATGAAAATGAAACATTCTGAAGGTCCTTGCTCAACAAATCACCGTATCTATTATAAGCATATACAGCAAGTTTTAAAAAGCCGCACGTCGGTAGTGTATAAGACACTGGTGCAAAAGCGAGCGAAGCAATCTCCTGGTCTTCAGGGGCATTCGACACAACTAACATCCCATTACCGACAGGGCGTACAGCACCATCAGAAGGGGAGTTTTTAACTTCTCCATTAACATACATAACAGAAGAGCCTCCGCCATCCAGATTAACAGCATTCCATGCTCCAATTCCTTTAAAAATATCTCCAAATTCAAAGAGAGTTACTCCACGTGAAGAAGTTTGCCGGCCATCAACCTCAACTAAATAAACAATCGTACTATCTTTTGAAAATCCGATACCGGTACGAGGATTTGCTGATTCATCTCCTTCATATCGTTGCCCATTTTTCAAGAGAATGTGATCGCTTCCTCCCATCAATTCTTTGAAGTCGTCCAATGTTCCCGGATTACTTCTCAAATCCGTTTTAAGGTTGATTGTCAATTCATCTCCGACTTTCAATTCTTTTAAGAAATCAGATGATACTCCTCTTCCATGTAGTACAGCCTTTCCCTCTGGAATAGGGCTAAAACCGTGATTTTCTATTATTTCTTCCGCAATACAAGTTATTTCCTTATTTGCCGAGAAAAAAAAGGTTTCACCGTTTTTAGGGGTTATAATAACTTTTGTACCTCCCTCAATCCCACTGGTATATGTACCATAGGCATTAGTATAAAGGGTTAATAAATCGGTCACTTGTGGTTCCCACTCTAAACGTTGCATATTTACTGTATGCAGCCGGGTTGCTCTATTACCACTTTTTACTGTTCCGGAAAAGTCTATCCTATCAATATAAGGACGATTATTTTTATCTAAAACAAATGCAGCTCTTCCTACAGGATTAGTAACACATTCATTATTAATGAACTGTCCGCTACGAGGTATACCTATCTCAACAGGATCTATATAAAAATAAAAATCACCATTAGTAGCTGCAAAAACATTATGTCCCGGAGCCGACTTTCGTATAGCCATTTGAGTCGGACGCTCAGTCGTAACAGCACTATCTCCTCCCAAACAGGTTTCTAACTTTACGTTGGGATTTCTAAGATTAACTTCCAGTACATGGATTTTTAAAGGAAATTCCGGTAAATCAATATAAACATATTCTGTTCCAGGTCCAACTTGATGCTTATAAATCAGTGTATCAATTCGATATGGTTTATCATTTATCGTAATATACTCTTGGGCAAGTGAATATTGCCCAAGAAGTAATAAAAATAATGTAAACAAAACTCTATTCATGTCAGTCACATTTATTAGTTTAAAAGTAATTTAATCATTACCTCAAGTATATGAATATACTATTATTTTATTATGAGCTTCATCGTTTCGTTACTACCATCATCCATACAAACTTTTATCAGATAAATGCCAGAAGTCATGTTACTCACAGGTAGTTCCAACAAATTACAAGTAGAATTATCAGCTGATATTACATTTAGTAATCTTCCCTCAGGACTAAAGATCGAAGCACTCGTTATATGTATATCCTCATTCTTCAATGCCACATATGCACGGCCATCAGCTGTCGGGTTAGGATATATAACTAATGAAGAAAGCAACTTTAATGAAGAGAGGCCTACTGAAATCTGGTCATAAATAAGTTCCATATTTCTGATATAGATAGTGTTCTCACCAGCCAGATTTCCCGAAGCAACTAAAGGAAACTTGATTGAGCTGAAATGAATAGGGAAAGAAGCATGTTCCGGCTCTTTTGCAAACCAGTCTTTCATTGCCAAAAGTATCTCTGTATCTTGATTCTTTACGAGCTCATTCGTATATTCATAAATAGAATTAGAAGACGACAAGTTCTCTCTACCAGAAATAATAACTTTTGCAACAGCTGCATTTCCCGGATTAATCATAAAACGAATTGCATTGGGTAAGCTATAAAGGTCAAAAGTTTTTGCAAGTTCAATAAAAGGCGAACGGCCAGATGAATATGTATACCGAATTCCACCTGAAAGTAATTCGATATTCTTTATATTCGTACTTGCTTTTACTGTCCATTCATCATTTATCAGCGGAAGTAATGAAAGTGAATACTTCTCCGGGATTTGCACCTTCACTTTTAACGCACATTTCAGATCATCAAGTGTACCACGAATAATCGTTTCTCCATTTTTAAGTCCGGTAACAATTCCATCATTAATCGAACAAATCGTTGGATTATCAATGCTCCATTCCAATGCATAAGGTGCCAAAGGATATTCTTTATCTCCTACACGTGCATTCAGTTCAATTGGATAACCGGTGTATCCATCAATTATCACTGAATCTAAACGAAGAGAAATTTCTTCTTCTTTTAAATATTTGATATGGATTGACGTTTCTAGTTGATTCCATTTGACTTTTAGTATACCATCACGACTTCCATTAGCAAAAAAAGAGCCGTCCTCTCTTACAGTACCTACTTCTTTTTCACAGCTATAAATTACATCTTTCAAACCTAAATTTATAAGTGTTCCATACTGATTATAGCCATAAATAACAGGTGTATATGATCCATATCCCGGTAACATCACAGTTTTCTCATAAGGAAGAATTTCTGCAATTACATCATCACTTACTGACAAATCCACAGCAAATATACCATTAGAAACTGCACGTTCATGACCATCACTTGGTGTATTCATCAAACCGAACTTATTCAGATACATGCCACTGGACCCACCACCATCAAGATTTAAAGCGGTAGTTGCACCTGCACTCTTCATTATATCTGCCAAATGTTTTGTTGTCAATCCGGTAGAAAAAGACGAACGCCCATCTACCACACAAAAGTATACTTTCTTCCCATCAGCAGAATATCCTATGGCAGTACGAGGATGTCTTTCAGCCCAATCATTGTCCTGTACAACACCATCTTTTAAAATTATTCTATCACCTCCCACCATGGCTGTTAGTTGAGAAGCACTTCCGGCTGTTTTGTTTACACCAATAAAAAGAGTAAGTTCATCACCTTCTACCAAAGACTTTAATGCTCCAGCAACAGTTCCATGACCAGATAAAACAGCATGTCCTGCCGGTATTTGCATATTACCTTTTCCATCAACCACTTTAACCACCTTCACTTTTAAATCCTTATTCACTGTCCAGGCCATAGTAGGTTCCAACTGCACAAGCACTTCTACTCCATAGGCATTGGTACGCGTATAATTGCCATTTAATGTATTATACAAGATTAACTGGTTTTCGCCTCTTCCTACATTTACACCATTTATTGGGTATACTTTTTCACCTATTGAACAAGTAGAATTCGCAAAAAGCATGTTATCAATTATAACATCTTTACCAGAAAAGGCGATATGTGGAGTCTGAGCAGGAGTTCGTCCCATCTGTCCTTCGACGATACTTCCATGAATCGGATATCCGACATCTCCTGAAGTAGCAAAAAAGTCTGCATTCGTTCCTCCGAAATATACCTTACCTTCTTTACTTTTTCGCTGAGCCATAGAGCTGATGCCTTCACAGGTAATCAAAGAATCTTTTCCATGAACAGCTTCAAAAGAGATATAGGGATTTGTTGCATCGACTTCCAGAAAAAATGTACGAAGTTTCACACTTGATGTGTAATAATGCATAGCTGTATAATAAGAGCCTGGTCCGACTTTAAAATGGCTCAATGTATCGGCCTGGTACTCCGTTCCTCCAATTGTAACAGTGGTTTGTGCCAGAGAAATGCTGCAATAATTTGAGAGGAAAAATAAAGATAAAAATAGTGCTGATAATGTTTTCATAATTTTATTTTTCAAGCTAAAGAATAAGAAATAAAAAGAGCTGTATCTATTTATATATCCGCATTAAAAAGACGGCATATTCTTACAGATACAGCTCGGTATTTCAGAATGCTCTCATCCGAAATGAGATATTCAAAATGCAATATTATTCAACAACAACTTTCGTATTCAAAATATTGCCAGCATTCTTAGCTTTCAAAACATAAATACCCGGTAATGCCTTAATTGAAGTAGTATTTGTTCTTTCTACCACTTTCTGTCCAATCAGATTATAGAGTTCAATGTCAGCTGTTTCTGAAAGTACCACTTCTCCTTTAGACGAAATTACTTGCAGTGTTGACATAAATCCATTCTGTATACCTACTGAAGGATGAGCTCTATTTATATTTTCTCTTGTACCAAAATCATAGGCAACAGCTCCACCACGATTACAATAAATAACAATACGTGCAATACCAGTATCTTCATTTACTACTACACGGGGAAGCACTGTTCGTTCCGGATTAGAAATATTTCCTAATCCCTTCTGCGGCAAGTCATAGACTAACTTCATAGAAGAGAACTCCATCGCCTCATTCAAGGAAACCAAACGTAATCCTGTTTGAATTGCATCAAGCTGATTTGAAATACTATAAATAGCATAATTAACCCCTCCTAATGAAAATTCTGCGACACCATTATTACCGGCACTCATTGGTTGAATAGCTTTTCTTGCTTCCTCATCAGTGATACTTGCAAAACTATCGGCAATCGTTCCATCCATATTATAAAGGGTTGCATAGGCAGTAAAAGCATCCATATAGAAAAGATTTTCATCAACCGGACAAACGCGTGTACCATAATTATTTGATGCTGCCGTTGGATAATATTCCTGAATAAAAATCTGATCTGATTCTTCCTGAGGTTGAAGTTTACCGCCAACATAACGCCATTTCAATACAGTTTTTCCATACAATTCATCGCCATTAGAAGTAGCAGAAAGAATATATCCATCGCCATTCACAACATCACCATAAACACCACAATAGTCGAAACGTCCTTCAAGTCCTTCAACTGTTGTACTCAAGATATTTTTCACGCTACCATCTTCCAGGTTTACAGCCCAACATTCTGCCGGTGAAACTCCAATATTAGTTGTCATTCTCCATAACAAAACATTACCTGCTGCATCCACCTGAATATCATTCGCCTGGAATCCGGAAATATCATCAACTTCATTCCCATCTTTATCTGTAGTTTTACCACGATACCAGATGTCTTTTGATACCTGGACCGATTTTATATGCTCACCAGTCAAAGCATTATAAATTTCTACATGAATATCATTATCAGCAACTCTGTTTGAAATCAGCATTTTACTCCCGTCAGCAGAAATTGCCATACCACGAGAATTAGCTCCGATTATTCCATAGTTCTGATTTCCTAATGCAGTATACCATCCCCACAATGGGTATACAGCCATAGTCTGACCATTTACATCTACATCTGTGTAAGTAGCATCATCTTTACCAATTTGAGGACCATCCTGGGCATTCAAAGAAATACCGCCCAACAACATAGCTGCTCCAAGTAATAACTTTTTCATAATACATTTTTTTAAATTAAACATTTGAGTAGAAATACTATATCCTTTTTACTAAGAATCAATTCAATAACTTTAAAGTCCATAATTGTCCATTCAAGTCAACTCTCAACAAATAAACCCCTTTAGGTAAATCACCCAATTCCAAAGAAATTTCAGCTGTATTGTCTATTTCTTGATTCTGACAAAAGACTTTTCGTTCATTTCCCACAATATCAAAAAGGGAGGCTGAAAGAGTGCCACCATTAATACCGGCATTTATTTTCAATATTTGGTGAGTTCCCATACCTATTACACTGACTTTCTTTATATCCTGCTCTGAAGTAATGGACGTTGCTCCTCCCCAATGAAATTTCACAACTGGCGACCATTCAGTCTGCCCATCTTTATATTTAGCTCTTACCCTTGTATAATAGGTACCTACAGCAAGTGTTCCAAAGTCTGTCCGGTATTCAAAGGCTCCTGTTGTCTTTGATGTAGTTCCCCGAACCGGGAAAGTTACTTCCTTCGACAAGTGTGCCTGAAAACCGGTCGCATAGATATTATCCTTCCATTCTATGACCATCGACTCTCCAGATAAAGATCCTTCATTTACGGGCGAAACAATTATAGGAATATCCGGGTAAACCATTTCAGTCGTGAAAGTCACAACTGCAGTTTCCACCTCTTCGCCATCCTGAAGAGCTTTGATCTTAACATAATAAGTCGTAACAGGTAACAGAGTTCCTACAGGAATTTTTAACGAGTTCTTCCCCACAACCTTCTCTGAATATACAATCACTTTATCCGTAAAAGTATAAGCAGATGCCACAAGGACAGTATATTCCATGTCAGATTTACCGAATGTACTCCACGAAACAACCGGAGTTAGTTCAATATTAGTACTCCCCATTGACGGACTTGTTACTGAGAAAGTCATAGGTGTAAACTGACGGATTTCGGATATTGCATCTTTATGTCCTGCCTTATGAGATACTACTCTCCAATAATAAGTTTTTCCAGACTCAAGTATTGCTATTTTATCTGTAAACAGCTCATTCGTAACAACATCTTTACTACTATGCAACACAGAGAACTCCTGATCTTCAGCAATCTGCAGAGTATACCAATCAGCAGATACAGGTTCCCATTTAAATCTGAATGGAGCCATTATCTGATCACCGGATACCGGATATATCAAATTTGCAGCTACTCCTTCTACTTGCTCTTTATCAATCAAAATCGGCGTATATTCATTTCCATACCTATCAAAAACTGCTACAGCAAAAGTTACAGTATTCAAATCTATACTTTCAGGAATTTCAAAAGAATTCGTATATGAAACCCCAAGTAAATAACGTGACGAATTAAATGCATCCAAATCTGTAACTTTGTCCTTGGGAACTGCATATACAGTATAACGTACATTTTTATTTGAAGAATTCCACTGTAATATTCTCTCATTCAGATTTATCGAAGAGACTGAAGATACAGAAGACGCATTCTTCCAATCAATAGCTGGTACCAATGCCTTTTCCATGAAGCAATAATTCTTCAAATAAGGCATTACGCCTTTTACATTATATATATACTTAGTAGAATAGAATACGCTTCCGGGAGCTCCATCAAGCGTACTAAGTCTGTTACGCTCTATTTGCAGTCCAATTTCCTCCGGTCCGAAAGATGCACGTGTCTGCACTGTATTCATTTGATTATTCTGTTCCCAAATGCCTCTCTCCATAGCAGAAAGAGTACTTAGAGAAACTTTCTCCTCACCTATTTTTACAATATCCTCCACTACCGAACGCGTATAAGATGAAGATTGAATTCCACTAATAGAATGACTACTGTAAAAATGCTTTTTAAAACGGAAAGCTAACTCAGACCACCACGGACAAAGTACATCATAGTCTTGTCCCACTGCTGTTGTAGTCCAATAAAGTTGTGGAGAAATATAATCAACTGTACCTTCCTTTAACCATGCTACCGGATCACAATATATCTCTTCATACATATTTCCACCGGTAATACCCTGTGGTAACACAATACCCTCTTTTTGAGCAACATCATTATTCGTTGTCCATATTCCAAACGGAGAAACTCCAAACGTTACATATGGCTTCTCTTTTTGAATCATATTATACACAGAAGCCACCATTTTATTAATATTTTCTCTTCTCCAATCCCCTAAAGACATATCCTCCGGTTTATACTTTTGCTGAGCATCTGCATCCAGATCTACAGGTGTACCACCATAAGCATAAAAATAATCATCAAAGACAACGCCATCGACATCGTAATTTGTTACAACCTCGCGCACTATATCTGTAATCCGTTGTCGAACTTCAGGCAAAGCAGGGTTCATAATAGCATTATACTTACCATCTTGTACGGGATAAGTAAGTATCCATTCTGGGTGAGTTTCACGATAGTCACCAGCTTGCCCATCCCAATAGGTTGATGCTGTAGAGAATCGGTAAGGGTTCATCCATGCGTGCACTTCTATACCACGTTTATGAGCTTCTTCCACTACAAATGCCAAAGGATCATAACCAGGATCTTTTCCTCGCTCTGAGACTAAATCACTTGACCATGGCTCATAAGAAGACTTATACATTGCATCGCATCTGCTTCTAACTTGAAAGAAGACAGCATTTATATTCACTGACGCTAAATTGTCTAAAATCCGGATCATTTGATCTTTCTGGGCTTTTATTTGTGCTGAATTCCCTGTTTCAGTTATTTTCGTCGAAGGCCAATCCAATGACCAGACTGTCGCCAGCCAGGTAGCACGCATTTCTCTTTTAGGAGTTTGTGCATATCCCGATATTAAAAATAAACTAAGAAATAATATAGAGTATAAATACTTCATGTATATATAAATTTAGAATATTATAAAAGTGTACCAGAGTATACACCGGAATGTATCTCCGGTACACATTCTCTCTCAATTATCAAAATAACTTTGATTTTTTATGATTGATAGCTACTCCATAGATTTCGACACCTTCTATCACTGTTTCAACCTTATAGGTACCTCCATCGGGATAACAACGCATCAATCCGGATTTAACAGATGAAGTCGGATCTGCACGGTATCCGAAGTAAACGGAACCATCCTCAGGATCTAATACCATTTGGCAAATATCAATATACTCACCAGAGCTTCCTTCACTGTCAGATACAAGTTCTTTAATAAGATAATTCTTTATTGAATTTTGCAGAGCTGTCTGTCCTGCCGATTCATTCGGAATTGCAGACATCGGAATTGCATAAATTCCACTAGTAGCTCCTTCACGGACAGCAAAGAATACCATCTGACGCAATTCATCAATTGCCAATGATTTAATAAATAATCCTCCTGCTGTCATACCATTTGAAGGTACACTTGAACTACCAATATCTGAGTCTTTGAAACGGAAAATACCCGGATTATTAAATGTTTTAGGCCACCACCAAGTACCATCACTTGTTTTAGTAAACGAAGCATTCATTGCTCCATAATCATATCCATTTTTATAATAACCCAATTTGTCATTTTGCACAAAATAGTCATATTTACTATTTGTCACATCCAATAATAAGTTTCTTTCCGATAGAGCCAATCTACGAATACCCGTATTTCTGTCCGTATAATAAAGCATCTTTTGATTTTCATCAATATATCCGAAATGAGGATCATTAAAAGCTGTTTTTTGATTATTAGTCAACATCGTTTCGACTGAGGCACCATCTTTAGAAATCACAGAAATCTTTCCATCACCCAAATTTCCATCAACATCATCCACATAACCTATCTGTTTTCCTGCATCCAATACAAATAACAAAGAATCTGAAAATAATAAGTTATAAGGATGTTGGCCGGACTTCACCCCTAAGTCAAAAGAAGAAATTTTAATATTATCAGGAGTATCATGAACTAATTTCAAGGCTTGTATATTTCCTTTTTTAACAGCATAATAAAGAGTCTTTACTTCTTCTGTATAACCAACAGGAACTTTAATAACTCCCTCTTGTAATGTACGTCCGCCAAGTTTAGTTTTCAGCACTATTTTTTGTGATCCTACATTTAAAAATTTCAGCTTACCAGGATTTTCTTTATTAGATGTATTTACAGGAGTTGAATTCTCATCTACTGTCCCTTCCGGAAAAATCCATTGATATTCCACTTCTTTGTTATCTGGATTTGGTAAAACGACAGACAATTCTATAAATGTCTTATTTACTTCACATATTTCATCTTCCATAGCACTAATAGAGACAGTAGGAGCTATGTCATTGATAAGTAATCTATAATTTCTTTGTCCCTCTCCTTCCACTTTTAACGTGACAGTATAAGTACCAGCTACTGTATATTTGTACTGAGGATTTTCTTCATTAGATACAACAGTACCATCTCCAAATTCCCAAACACAATTTCCTTTAGCAGATGACGTATTAGTAAATTGTATTACGGAGCCAACCAAATAATCCAATTTATATTCGTTTCCTGCTACTTCATATTTAAAATCGACTTTCTCACTAGGAAAATCTTCGATTTTAGGATCATTCTCTACACATGCATAAGAAAGCATCAAAAGAGATAACATCAATATATATGGTAATTTCTTCATAAATTTATAAGAGTATTAAGGTTAGTTCAATGTTAGTTCTTTCTTCTCCGAGACACCTACATTTCCCTGCTTATCAAAGACTTTATAAGCAGCATTTAGAATGTAGCTTTTAGTATACTCTAAGTCATAAGTAAGTGTACTTATATTGTAGATTAACTTTTCGAAGGGAATAGCATCGTATTTAGCTTTAACAACTTCTTTATACTCATCTTTTATCCAATATTCCATTTCTTGCTTATTGTCGTTAAAAACAGAGTCCGTATAACTTTTAAACTCTTCAGAATTGGACATATCCAAATTCAACATTAGCATTCTTAAATCTGAATATTTTTCTTTCTTTTCTAACTCTACATATAAATCACGCTGAAAAGCTGTAGCAAAAGTATCAGGGAATAGTTTATTAAATCTCTCTTGATCGAATTCTTCTACATTTTTCCATTCAACAGTTTTCAATGTGTTACTTGTAGGAAATACATCATTTACAACATAAGCTCTTTTATCTGCATTCCAATATTCTTCTTGAAACTCATATGTGGCTTTTTCTTGAAATACATGTGCAATGTTACTTACATCTACACTCTTGGTAAAAACAAATGTAACATTTGGGCAAGTGGCTTGCATCGAAATATGTTCTTCTTCATCATACCATACTTCCATATGATCTATAGCTACTCCTTCATTATTATAAAATTGTGCGGTAAAAGCAACCGTATTTCCTGCATTTACTGTACTAGAGGGTATCTCCCAATAAGTATGTGAAGTTCTCTGTCCAATACGAGCCCAATCATTGATAAGATCATGCTTTTCACACCCACTTACCCAAAACGTTAAGAAGGCAAATATTATCAGTATATTCTTATTTTTCATATATGTAACTCCTTTACTACACTTAATTATTTATGAGCACCATTATAAATCCCCCATATCATAGGCTTTTTCAACCATTCCGGATTCTTATAAGCTCCTAAACGCTCTAATTCCAAACGACTATATTTTTCTTCTGTTTCCGGATCATAATTCAAACGTTGTACCCAGACATCTGCTAATGTTCCATCCGGATTATAGTCTATGCACCAATAAGGTTCATACAAATTATATGGACGTTTCAGATTTGGATAAA
The DNA here is from genome assembly GCF_019734355.1 of Bacteroides sp. K03. Lineage (NCBI taxonomy): Bacteria > Pseudomonadati > Bacteroidota > Bacteroidia > Bacteroidales > Bacteroidaceae > Bacteroides > Bacteroides sp. K03. Next base: position 22,221 of record NZ_JAASHC010000015.1, on the reverse strand, counting down.
TTACAACTCCGTCATATGTAACATTATTCTTGCTATTACTATAGTTATAGCGACGCATATCAGTCCAAATTTCCGGCTGTAGGTACATACATACATATTTCTGCCGCATAATATGTCCAATATTAAAACCTATTTCAGGAAGGTAATCGACATTTTTCAAATACTTTTCTGTATATTTTGTATTACAATTGAAGCGTTCAAAACTTTTTTCCACCGCTTTTATAGTCCATTCTCTTGCACCAGTCTTATCTCCTCTCCAATACAAAGCTTCAGCCTTTATCAGCATCAATTCTTCAGTCAGAAATAAAGGTACATAACCATCATTTTTAGTATATGGATTTACAGTCAGATCTTGCGAACTCATCGGAGTAGTGCAATATAAATCGGGATAATGACTTTCTTTAGCAGAAGCATCCATACCAATATTACAATCCAGATAGCGGAAAATCGTTCTTCCGTCAGCACCTTTTCGGGGTTTCATAAGAGCCTCCATACGCGGATCTTTAGCATAACCTTTTATCGGATTTGGTGAAGCTTCAATGCCAAACATGTCTACCATCAAATATTTCGACGGAATTGTTTTATCTAAATCGTTCGAACGGCTTTCCCAACCTCCGATTTTGGGTTTTGCAGGTCCCCATGGGCAGTTAGCTTCACCTACTCCACCATCAAACTTGTAATTTGGTTCTTCCCAATCTTCCAAAGCAGCATTTACAGAATTTATTATCTGGTCACATGTATTTTGTGTATTATCCCAGTTAGGTAATTTACGCAACAAAATACGTGCTTTCAGTGCATATGTAAATTGTCTCCATTTTTTCAAATCACCAGAAAAAATCCGATCCATACTTTTGGTTATGGAGATATTTGCCGGACTATTTACAATACTTGGATCATTATACTGTGCCAACAAATCCTCAACCTCACTTAGCATCCATTCATAAATAGATTCTTGAGTGTCATAAGTCACATGATCTGTATATGCTGTAGTACGTGGCATATCACCAAAAACATCTGTAGTAAGTTGAGTAGACATCAAACGAATTGTTCGTCCGATAAGCGGGAAGTTGGTATACCCCGCTTCTTTAGCAGAAGCCAGCATTTCATTCAGATTCACCCCTATATCATAATAATGTCTGCGCCATTGAGGATGGCGATTCATTGAAAGAAATTCCCATCCCCCCTTATATGCGGTAGAATTTACCTGAGCCTTCCCTCCTGTAGTAAAAGCCTGAGCTAAATACATATTATATTCTGCATGATCATAGTTAGTCTGAGCAGCATAGAATGTTAATACTGGTAAAATGAGTTCAGGAGTGACTGTCGTAATATTATCCTTACTTCGATTAACATTCAGATAATCTTCACAGCTTACCAAAGCAATAGAGATAAGCAATAAGGCATATATAAAATTATTTTTTCTTCTCATAAATCTTATACTATTTAAAATGTTGCATTAATTGAAAAATTAAAACTACGTGTACTAGGTACTTTAAAATCATCAATACCCGTATTACCTGTCCCTCCAGCTTTACCTGCACTAATTTGCGGATCACATCCTGTATATTTTGTCAACAACAAAAGGTTACGTCCTGTAATAGAAAACTGTAAACCTTTAACAAACGACTTCTTAAGTAACGGCGTAAAATCATATCCTAAAGTCACATAGCTCAGTCGCACATAAGAACCGTCTTCAAGAAAATTCGAACTTACATTTCCAAATTTCTCACTTAACACAGTTTGAGTTAATAAAATGGGCTTTGTATTCTCTACATAAGTACCATCTGCCTGTTTTACCATACCTTTAACTACAACTTCCCGATTACGATATTTTTCAACAAAACGACTTTGTCCACTTGAAAAGAGTGAGCGTTCTGTCATATTTGCCACCGTTCCGCCTTTACGTGTATCTACCAAAAATGAAAGAGTAAAATTTTTCCAGTTCAGATTTGATGAAATACCTAATAAAAAATCAGGTTCACGATTTCCAATTAAATTGCCTTTTGCAGGGCTAATAACCGGGTATCCTTCTTCATCACAAACAATCTGACCATCCGGAGTTCGTTCATAATCTTTACCAGAAACGCCTATCGTAGGTCCATGCAGATATGCCACAGGAAAAAGATCACTAAACTGTTTCCCTTGAATTTCAGTTATATCATCAGGTAACCCTTTAACCCGTCCGCGATTAAGTCCAAAGTTCAGATTTGCATTCCAAAAGAAATCTCTGGTACGTATTATTTCTTGATTCAATTGTAATTCTACTCCCTGATTCTCAATATATCCCTCATTACGAATTTGAAGTATAGTACCTTTTGTTGGAGATACTCTTACATTTACAATCTGATTATCCACTGTGGTATTGTAATACGCTATATCCAACTTCGTTTTATCATTAAAAAAGCGTAAATCCAAACCAATTTCCCATGAACTAGCCATTTCCGGATCCAACCAAACAGCACGACTTTTAGCCGGATCAACTCCATATCCACCATCCGGGAAAGAAGCCTTTTGAATAAATCTCTTATCAAAAGCATAAGGATTAGTATCTTTACCTACCTTTGCCCAGTTACCACGTATTTTTCCATAACTAAACGTTTCGCTTGAAATCTTAAATAATTCTGTAAAAATAAAACCTCCCGTTACTGAAGGATAGAAATATGAAGTTTCACTTAATGTTGAAGAATAATCCTGCCTGGCTGTAGCACTAACGTGAGCAATACCTTTATAATCCAAACGAATTTCGCCAAAATAACCCAACATGCGTTTCAAAGAATGAGATAATGAGGTGTTTTTTCCCAGTTCGAGAGCTGGTAGATTCGAGATACTCTCAAATCCTGGTATCTGAAATCCAGCCCCACCAAATGCAGACTCCGTTCCTTTTCTTTCTTTTAATTCATATCCAGCCAAAAAGTTCAAATTAAAATCTTTAGGAAGCTCTAACTTATATGTAGCCAACGCCTGTACCGTTAATAATTGGGAACGACTTTGAGAATAGTTATATTCACCAAACTTGGCTAAATCAATATTCTCCGGATTACTAAAGTCTGATTTATCAAAAAGAGGGGCAGTTATAGATTCGGAGGTATAATGATTTTCATCAAAGCTAACTCTACCACTTAATTCAAGTCCTTTGACCGGATTCCAAACAATATTTCCCATTATAATATTACGGGCTGCATTATTTTCTCCCTGATCCATATAACGGCTCCACAGTGGGCTCAAAGGAATCTTCACAATCTCATCATCTGTCAATCCATCAAATGGATGTAACCAATTAGGTGTACCATTAGGTTTTATATAATCACGTATATCATTATTTATAGGCCAATTATATACAGTAGAGAGCACATCACCTGCCCCTCTCGATTTAGTTCTTATTATATTACCAGATAGTGAGGCCTTTAAATGCTTAGAAATCTCATATGTACCCTTCAATAAAAAATTCAACCGATCTTGATAATCATTAGGTACAACTCCATCTGTCATCGAATAACTGGCTGAAGCATAAGCAGTAAATTTATCCGTACCACCCGATAAGCTCACATCATATTTCTGAGAAAGCCCCATCTGAAAAAAGTTAGAAACATTATCATAAATTGTCTCTCCAGGTTGAACCATAGGTCCCCATCCTCCTGTTATGTCAACTTTCTCTGATAATACTCCTTTCACCCCTGGTACATAAGTCGTCTGCAATTTAGGTAGATGAAACACATTCTCGACCTGTACACTTGCATTGGCGTTAACCGTTATTTTTCCTTCTTTACCATTTTTTGTGGTAATCATTATAACACCATTAGCTGCCTCCTGCCCATACAAAGCTGAAGCCGCAGCCCCTTTCAAAACCGTCATATTCTCAATATCAGCAGGATTGATTTGCGAAGCAACACCTGCTCCAGAGACAGCTATGCCATCAATAATCAAAAGTGGCTCATTATTTTGTGTACCATTAATAGAGGAAATTCCACGAATTTGTATTTGAGATTCAGCATTAGGCGATCCACCTGAAGTACTTACACTTAATCCTGAGATCTTACCTTGCAACGTATTTACAAAGTTTGTATTAGCACCTCCCATGATTTCCTTCGAATCCAAGCTTTGTACTGCATAATTAAGTTTTTTCTTTTCCGCCTTTACTCCCATTGCCGTCACGACAACTTCATCAACCATTATTGAAGAAGGTTTCATGACAACATTTATCACAGACTGTTTACCTGCCTTCACTTCATGTGTTTCCATTCCAACATAAGAAAACACCAAAGTCGAATTGTCAGGTGCCTTAATTGAATAATTTCCATCAATATCAGTAATTGTACCCAGACTGGCATTCCCTTTAACAACAACAGATGCCCCAATGACCGGCATTCCATCTTCAGAGGAAGTCACCACTCCAGTAATCGTATGCTGTGAATATGCAGCCACAGCAGAGAAGAAAAAGAGTAGAACTAATAACTGTTTTTTCATAATATAATCTATTAATAATTTTATTTAGCTCTATCCAACGCAAGCATATGGATTTGAACATTAGAATAAATTTTCACTTAAATCAGTAAAAAAAGCATTCTTTTCTGATTACAGAAACAGATACCCCATTACCTTATCATATATGCTTTTATACTCTATAAAAGACTACGATTTAATTAGTTATAAAACTGGGGTCTTCAAACAAGAATTACAAGAAGGAAAATGTCTAACAAATATCATCTTTAAGGCTTCTTTTTATCAGACAAGATTTCTTATTTAAAGATCTCAACTTTTTATTACCTCTAATACATATGCTAAGTTCTATCAGAACTATATGATATATGCTTTGCAGTATTTCATTGCATGAGCATAAATGTACTTTCGTGATTCTCGCGGATTTAGTTTGGCGCTAAAGAAAATCTTGTTGAAGAATGAAAGATATAGCAAAAAAGGTTATATATTTGTAACCAAATCAAAAAAGAATACGGAATGAAACTTATCGCAGAAAGTGGTTCTACAAGAACTGAGTGGGCTCTTGTTGAAGATAATCATCTCGTACAGAGAGCTTTTACGGAAGGACTGAATCCTTTTTTCCAGACCAGAAGAGAAATAAGCAGAAGTGTAAGACTCGGTTTGCCAGAGTCCTTCTTTAAAAAGAAGTTGGATCAGGTATATTATTATGGCGCCGGATGTACATCTTATGAGAAAAAAAACATATTGGGTGCCTCTCTGGTAGCACAATTCAAGACTCCTATTCAAGTTGAAAGCGATTTGTTGGCAGCTGCACGCGGTTTGTTTAAATGCGAAGCTGGTATTGCCTGCATCTTAGGAACTGGTTCCAATTCATGTTTCTACGATGGTAAAATCGTTGTTAAAAATGTGAAAGCCGCAGGTTACATATTAGGTGACGAGGGAAGCGGTGCCGTGTTAGGAAAACTTTTTCTGGCTGACGTTCTTAAAGGATTAGCTCCTAAATATATTGCAACAGACTTTTATGATAAGTTTCGTATAACTGCAAATGACGCTATGGAATCTGTCTACAATTTACCATTTCCGAATCGATTCCTCGCTACTATATCTTATTTCTTAGCAGATTATCTAGACAATGACTATGTTTATAGCTTGTTAACCAATAATTTGAAAAACTTTTTTATCCGTAGTGTGTGTCAGTATGATTATAAAAGTTACCCTATTCGTTTTGTTGGTTCAGTAGCATACAGCTACTCCGAAATATTAAGAGAAGTCGCTCGTGGTTTTGGAGTAGAGCTTGATATTATTGAAGAAACCCCAATGACTGGATTAATAGAATTCCACTCTTTAAATATAGAAGAACCATAGGGTAAATACCGCACAAAGTTCATTGTTTCTATTTATGTTTCATTAAAATGTAATACGCCGTCCTATATTATTGTGAATTAATAAATATAAATCAAAATAAATGCAAATTAATGTTCTTGATATTAAAACTATTCTTATCTTTGCTATGAAGTAATTCTCAAGGAATTCTCTCGGCCTTTGTTTAATGATAACATTGCCTCTTAAAACAATTAATAAAAAGTTAACCATACTTATAAATAGGAAAAGGCTAAGTTCTGATAGAACTTGGTATAAATAAAAACTCCACCTAATTTCACAGAGCTTCCAAATTTTCCACAATCCGTAAGTAGTAGTATATTTAAGCACAATGTTTTAAGCTTAACAACAAAAAAACAAAAAAGCCTTTTAAATACAATAATTACAGAAACGGTAACTTATAATAAACCATACAAACAATCTCAAACCAACAAAAGAAAACTAACAACACACAAAGAACTAAAAAGCAACAGATTACCACATCGCCCCTCCATTTACACCTCCCCGACAATCCAATAAAGCGATACACAGCCAAAACAATTCATAAAAATCCAACCAGAAAATACTTCTCCCCTCAAAAGCCACAATTCCGAATGTTTAATATTAATAATCATAAAACAAAATAAGTTAATTTAATTCCTAAATATTTGTTTCTAAAAATAAATTAATGAATATTTGAGGGAATAAAATAAGCATAAGTAGCAGAAACAGTTCTTCCGATAGACGGAAATACTTCTTTTCAGTACCCTATTTTAAGAAAAGTACTAAGCTCAATATATAATATATAGAACACCATTATTAACCTTTAATTTTTTAAAATCATGAGAAAGTTTTTTCTGCTTTTGCTACTTTACTTATGTCAGCAAACTTACTCACAAGAAGTGAATGTTGTATCAGTAAAACAATTACCAGGTACAGATGTCGGTAAAGCTTACCATCCTAAGTTCAGCCCTACAGGTGAATACTTACTATTTACCTCTGATAATTATTCCGGGCTTAAAAAGTACGACTTAAAAAACGGAAAAGTAACCGTAGTAACTAAAGCGCCCAATGCCGGATATAATGTTCAGATCAGTACCGATGGAAATAATATTTTCTATCGTGAACAATCACTGAATAAAAGGAATATGAGAGAAACAGCTCTAAAGAAGATAGACCTGACAAATAAAAAAGAAAGTCAGTTAATATCGTCAACACGTAGCTTCCAGCTTCATAAAGCCATCGATGGGAATATTCTATATGTCAAAGACAACCGGTTGTCATCAAAAAGAGTATACGGAGAAAAGATAAAAACAACTCCGGACGTAGTCAACATCGAGAACCGCCAATTAATATTGTATCATAACGGAGAACGCACAGAACTATCTCCCAATGGTAAAAACTACAGCTATCTTTGGCCTTCCATATCTCCGGATGGCAGAAAAATACTGTATAAAGTAGCCGGAAAAGGCACATTCATATCCAATATAGACGGCTCCAATCCAATACGTATAGCTAACCTAAATACACCTGTATGGTTAGGTAATGAATGGATTGTAGGTATGAACGATAATGACAACGGAGAACGTATACTATCTTCAACCATCGAGGTTGTATCCGCAGACGGACAAAAACACAAAACACTTAGTGATCCTTCTATTATCGCAATGTATCCGGCCGTTTCTACCGATAACTCATCCATCGTTTTCAATACAGATAACGGTGATATTTACCTCATGCAAATTACCATTAAATAGAGATTTTAATTATGAAAACACTGAAATACATAATCATAGTTGGCCTATGTTTACTGTGCACAGGCCTCAATGCCAAAGACCTTACAGGCGTAAGAATCTATATCAATCCAGGTCATGGAGGTTTTGATGCAGCCAACGACCGGAATGTTGTCACTATTCCCTATGGAGCCAATAATCCAAAAGGTTTCTGGGAATCTTCCAGCAGTTTAACAAAAGGATTAGCTCTACGCGATATGCTCGAAGCCCATGGAGCAACCGTTATGATGTCAAGAACCGAAAACAGGGACGAAGACGATCGTAACCTCACTGAAATAGCAGAAGAAGCATCGGCAAATGACATGGACGCCTTCTTATCTATCCACAGCAATGCTGTAGGGGTAAATCAAGGAACCAATTATCTTTTACTGCTATATCGCGGAACAGATGACGAGCCAGATCCCGCACTTAGTAAACCAATGGCACAGACATGCTGGACCAGAATGTACGATAACCCATTAACCAACTGGACCTACTATAGTGCTACCAATATGAATGTTCGTGGCGACTTTTCATTTTATGGTTATCATCTGGGAGTTCTAAGAAACAATACAGTACCAGGCTTCCTTTCCGAAGGTGAATTCCATGACTATTTACCCGAAACTCACCGCTTGCTTAACGAAGATTACCGCAAACTGGAATCGGCACGTTTCTTTCGCTATTTTTGTGACTATTTCGAAGCAGAGCAGGACTCTAAAGGTATTCTGGCCGGACTCGTAAAAAGTTCCAACGAGCGTATCAACAATCCGCTATATCTTTATAAGGCCGGAACAAACGATCAATGGTTGCCCATAAACAAAGCTCAGGTAGAGTTATTCGACAATAAAGGCAACAGCATAGGTTCTTATCAAACCGATGAATGCTATAATGGATTCTATGCTTTCTTTAATTTGGAACCAGGGAAATACAAAATCAAAATAACAGCAGAAAACTATGAAACTGCCGAAATAGACGCAGAAGTAAAAGCTGGCGAGACAACTTCCCTAATCACACAAATTGAAAACAAAACAGTAATCATAGAAAAAGAGATACCTGCGGATTATCCGGACCCCAACCAGGAAGCAGGTGCTATAGCAATGCCATTTTATCAAACCCAGGAAACCGCTACAAATACATTCGAATGGCTTAAAGATAAGGATATCCGCAAAAGTATTTTACACGACAATAAGCTATACATTCTAACAACAGAGCCCAATATTTATGTAGGAAACCCAACTACAGGCGAATTAATTGGTGAGCTAAAACTCACCGGTATCGAAAGTGGTATTCTGCCAATAAGCGACATCGCATTCTCTGCTGATGGCTACTTAATGGCTTGTAATAAGAATGTTGTAAAACTACCAGCCGATGATCAGAAATTCAAAGTATATACCTGGGATGATGACGAATCAGAGCCTAAATTATTCTTTGAAACAACCCAACAGGGAAATTTCTCAGAATCCACTATCGGAGAGACATTTGCCATCAGCGGTCCACGCTGGAAATGTAAAATTTACACTCCGGCAGTTACTACCGGAAGTTCCAGACAAATCCGAATTGTAGGATATCTGATTGACGAAGAAACCCCTAACATCATTGGTTATAAATACATGATGGATGGTAGCTATACCGAGGCACTTTGGGGAGAAGCCATTACATTTACTCCTTCTCCTCTCGGCACCGACCGCTTCATTGCAGACAGCGAAGTATTATTACCAACTGAATTTGGTTTCGACTGGACAATCGCCGACCGTAATCCGCTAATCAACCACGGAGCAATAAATGAAAGTTTACTTTCACCACAAGCCAAAGGTGCTAACTTCTTCCGTTACGCACAACACTCATTTATGATATCTCCCAACTGCGATAACAATTTAAACCATCCATGTGCCGTTTTATTCGACATAACAGAGGGGCTGGATAAAGCAACCCAAATATCCGACGTATTGACCGGTAGCAATTCAAGTGAAAGTTCCGAACCTTACATGATGGCAACAGGTACAGTAAACGGATACGATATGAATCTATACCTGTATACCCAAAATACGGGAATAACCCAATTCCAAACAGTTACAACAGATGCTACTGCAAATATCTACGCCTCCGCACTAAAGATGGAAAGCACAGAACAGCAACATAAGTTCAGCTTCCTGCTCAATGAAGACGCCACCGAAGTAGCCATTGAATTCACCAGTGGAGACAAGGTTTTGAAATCATACAGTGCAGGTGCTTTATCTAAAGGAAATAACCAGGTTTCAATAGCAAAAACAGAAATACCTTTGGGTAAGGATATACATTGGCAAGTGAAAGCAACAGCCAAAAGTGTGGCCCGTCCGATAAAAATGACCGGAGACGAAGAGACACTAAAATTTTACAATGCCTACGGAGTTGCCATAGACAATAACCCCGAAAGCCCCTACTTTGGACGCATATATGTAGCAAGTAGCAAACCGGGAACTTCCGGCAATCGTGCCACAGGACAAGGTATTTACATCATGGATCCACAATTCAAAGACATTACCGGTCAGGCCAATAAAGCTTACGACGGTGGCATTGAGTGGAGTAGCAGTAACAGTCCATTCCGTTTAGTAGTAGCACCGGATAGCAGAGTATTCATGTGTGATTTCAGCGATACCCATTCCGGTATCTACATAATGGACCCTGCCAAACCAACTGACAATTTCGTCAGCCTATTCGATGGGTTGACCAGAGATGCCAATGGCCTCGCCAGTAACTCTTCCAACGAAGCAGTACACGGTTCTTCTTCCTCTTGTTATGTAACTGGCACAGGTGAAAATACAATACTGTATACATTCGACGAAGATTATAAAGTAGATGGCAAAGCCGGAAACATTCTGCAGTACAACATTGGAACAGCGACAAACTGGACAGAAGCTCCAAGCGTTGCCTTCAACAATGCGGCCACAGGCGGATATCAACTGAATATGAACTCTACAATCCTACCGGACGGACGCGGTGGATGGTGGATTTCCCAATACCGGGCAGCAGACGAAGCCAATGTTCCTTCGTTAATCCATTACAATGGTACTACAATAGACTTTGTATCAGGCAAGATAGATCCTACTATCATTGAAAATTCCCGGAATGGCGGTATGGCCATCAACTTCGACGGAACCCGCATTGCCATGGGATGTAACAATGAAATTAAGATATTAGGAATCACTTATAGCGAAGAGGGAGTACCTTCCATCAAAAGGCTTCATTCAATCAAACCCGGACTGGGAGCCAACTCCAACAGCCTTGCTTTTGACTGGGCCGGTAATGTATATCTGATTTCCAACTCCGGCGAACGCCTTGGCATGTGGACTCTTCCAAAAGCTGATAACACAGCTATTACACCAGCCCCATCTTCTCAAACAATCTCCAACGAAATCGGAACAGTTACCAATCTCAAAGCAGCGATAACCACCGAAGGCGTATCATTAACATGGGAAGCTCCGGCAGGTTCCGTAGACACTCCCGAATACAACGTATATCGTGGAGAAGAACTACTGGCCACCCTCACAGAGACAAGTTATACGGACGAGAATGTGGTGAGCGGCACATATTCATACAGCGTAACAGCCGTCTTCGGAAACTACGAAACAGCCAAAGCAACTACTTCTATAGTGATAACAGGCATAGAAGAGCCAGCCACAACTGCAACCTCTATTTATCCAAATCCTACCGATGGACCAGTTAATATAGAATCCGAAGAAGCCATTCATACCATCCAGGTGTATGACATGAACGGCCGCATTGTTCTGAATATGAATAATCTGAATACGAATAAAGAAACGATTAGCCTCTATGAACAGGCAAGTGGAATTTACATAATCAAGGTGAATAACACGATCAATCGAATCATTCGTAAGTAAATCAAGCACGAAACCGGTTATCACGGTTTCTATAGATTAATAGCAACAAGTTGACAGGAGGCTGGGGGAACAAATATTTCGAACAGCCTCCTGTTTGCTTATCAAACAAACTCAAAAACACTCTACAAATTATGGTGACTTATATAAAACGGATTCTCACAACCTCAATACTATCTGCACTATTCGGTTTTCAGGCTTATGCACAACAAGTTCTGAAATATGAATATGACGAAAGTGGTAATCGCCTATCACGGAAAGTTATATTGTTACCTTCCAAACAGGATCAAACCCGTCAGGGTAAATCCGGTCAGGAAAGCATCAACGAACTCATAGAAACTTTCTCCATAACAATATATCCTAACCCAACCCACGAAAATTTAACAATTTCAACTCAAAGCGCAAGCAATAATCCTCTCACAGAATTAATGCTTTACAACACACAAGGAAAGCTATTATACAAAGACAAAAACAACAATAATACCAATACGATTAACATGTCGATGTATGACAAAGGTATATACCTTCTTATCATCATGATAGAAGGCAACCGAAAAGAATTTAAGGTCATAAAACAATAGGTATCTTACAAAATATAAACCCTCAAATAATCAAACATATATTATGAAAACAATAAAACCTATCGTAGTTATCGCAGTACTTATCTGTTTATGTAAAACAGTAATTGCACAAACCTCTCAGATCACATACGGACAAGACCATCTAAGTGGCAAATTAGATATATCCGGTGTAGATTACGCCACTTCAAATGTATATACATGGACTTTTGACATTCCTCAAAACCAATCTGTCCAGATCACAAGAGTTAACAATTGCTACATGCCAACAACCACATGTATAGAAATACTCTTAAACAACCAAACTCCGATATTGAGTCAACCGTCTATAGGGGAATTCACTCAAACCGTGATCTCGACCAACGGTAAAGTAACCGTAAAAATGACTTCCCCCGGCCTGGAAACAGAAAAAGAAACAGTAGCAACAATAAGGTTTGCACAGATCACTACAAGTAACAGTTCAACCGTTGTCTATGAAGGAGATGTCCAACTAAACGCCGGTACCCTACGGGCATATGGACAAGAAAAATACCTGGGCTCTAAAGTTGCAGCCGTATTAGGAAAAGACTACGCAAGCTATACCTGCTTCGGAGCCATTAACGGAGGCCGCATCAGAGGCAGTAATGAAGGATACCTGATTATAGAAGGAAACCCCAATGGATATGGGGATAAAACTCTTTACCTGAACACATATACTTCCAATGCAAACATATTGATGACAAGTCCCGGAGGAAGAGTCGGCATCGGCATATCCAAACCTGCGGAAAAGCTTCATATAGGAGGTGCAATTCGTGGAAACGGGACCGGAGGTGCCTTAAAAATAAAAACAGAATTCGGACAAGTGGAAGTGGGTGCCCAAAACAACACAGGAATACATTTTACGACAACTTTACCCAAGTTTATCTTTAATCAAAACATGGATATAAAGGGAGTTCTCCGGGCAGCAGAAATAAAAGTGGAAAGTATTGATAAATTCGCCGACTTTGTTTTTGAGAAAGACTATCAATTGCCCTCTCTGAAAGAGACCAGTGAATTTATCAAAGCCAACGGACATCTACCGGGAATACCATCGGCTATTGAGGTAAAAGAAAACGGTATGAACCTGGTGGAAATGCAAGTAAAGCTACTTCAGAAAATAGAAGAATTAACCTTGCATGTTATCGAACTGCAAAACGTTGTCGAGCAACAAAACAGTAAAATCCAACAGTTGGAAAACACTCAAAAGTAAATATCATGAAAAAAATACAGGTCCTCTTACTATTAATCATGACCTGCCTGGGCAAGCCCAACCCGCTTTCAGCCCAAGCTAAAGAGTATACACTGCAGGACAACTATTCCGGCACTAACCAGGAATACATAGCCAGAGATTATATATCCCTGTTACCCGGCTTCTCTTATACGCCCTCCGACGGCAATACTTTCCATGCACAAATAGATCCTGCATTATTGTTTCCACCAACCGACAATACCATCGATCCCACTTCGGGAGGTATGGTTGGCAGCATCCCCGGGGAGTTCAGAGTCAATCCGATAGGAGCAGCCACTTATACCCTTCCTATTGACTGCCCGGAAGGAATCAATAACGTACAGCCAAAGATCTCATTAGTTTATGACAGCAATGGAGGAAACGGATATTTGGGTTGGGGATGGAGTTTATCAGCTTCATCAGCAATTACACGTACCGGGAGTACATTGCATCATGACGGAGAAATATCGGAAATAAAACTGGACAATACCGACAACTATATACTTGACGGACAGAGGTTATTCTTACTATCCGGTACTCCGGAAAACCCCAACAAGGAATTTAAAACAGAGATAGAGAATTATAGCCAGATAGGAACGAAAGTAAATCCTCAAATGTATTTTGAGGTTATCACCAAAGAGGAAACAAAGTTGGAATATGGTTCTACAGATGATTCCCGAATGGATGCAATTGATCAGAATCGGCGTCTTGCCTGGCTTTTAAAACGGGCAACAGACCGCAACGGGAATTATATTTTATACAATTATGACAAATTCCCCGAAGAACTGACAGGAGAAGTACGTCTACACTCCATCCAGTATACCGGAAATGTATCCGCCAACAAAGCACCTTCCTACACTGTAGAATTTCAATATGGCGAACGACCCGACCTACAATACTTATACATCGGAGGCTCCAGAACATGTATTTCCAGAGTACTGAGCAAAATAGTTATAAAGAAAGGAGAAAAAATAATACGGTGGTATGACCTGCGATACAATTGGGATCCGATCAATACCCGCCTGACGTCTGTACAAGTATATAACGGAAGTTATGAAAAAATGAATGCTACTTCCATCGAATGGGGAACGGCAGACAATTCAATTAAAACAGATGTTTTCCGCCCGGAAGGTTTATACAGAAAAGAACAACAACCTTTTTGGTATGCAGATTTCAATGGGGACGGACGAATGGACTTTGCAACTTTCGTTCGTGGAGATCCACAAAGCCAAATCGTATTCTACGTTGCCGATAATTCGGCCAATGGATTCAGTAAATGGCGGGCCATGGGACTCATACTCTTTCCGGATGAAACCAGTAGTGTTTATGATGACTTCCATACCATTATACCCGGAGATTTCAATGGAGACGGACTGACCGATTTTGTATTGGTCACTCGCAAAAAGAACTTCGATAGCAACATCGTCTATAACCATCAATTATATATTAACCAAGGCAAGCAGCCCGGTGCATTCTTCACAGGAGGAAGGTATATAGAGCAACCTACCGTAGGACTGGCCGGTGACTTTGACGGTGACAGAAAACTGGAGTTAGTTTTTGAAAACACCTCTCAGACTTATAGGCTAAGTGATTCTTCCATCAACAATTTAGTAGCAGGCCAGGACATCGTATGGGGCAACAAGGCCCATACAGCAGACTTCCCGAATAATAAATATATGCTGGATTTTAACGGGGATGGGAAAACCGATATAATGGTGCTGGATAGAAACGGATTCCGGATATACACCCTGAATAAAGTGAACGATAAATACAGATACCAATTATTATTCAGTGGTGATTATCCTACGTATAACACGGGGATTTATTTTTCAGACTTCAATGGTGATGGTAAAACAGACCTTATCACTCAGAAGATTGCTTATGATGAAACCGACAATGAAACTGCCATACATTTATCCACTGGTAAAGAATTCGCAAAAAGACTTCTCCCTGAATTGAAACAGCATTTGACCAAACTATACCCTGGGGATTACAACGGAGATCATAGAGTGGACATTGCCTATTTCACTGCATCAACAAAATTGACAATCGGATATTTTACCGGGCTCAAATTCAATTGGAATAACTTCACTCTCTTATCCGGTGTTGAGCCCATGAATAATAACATTAATGCCGATTTCAACGGAGATGGAAAAGACGAAATTATCTATAATGCATTCTCCAACACTAATGGCAATGCCATGTATTCGTTCAGCCTGGGAAAGAATTGCGAAGAGCTCTATGTCAATAAAATAAAAGACGGCATGGGAAAAACAATTTCCATTGGCTACGCATACACATACGATCCATCCGTCTATCTCACCTCGCAATTCTACCTGAAAAACTATCCTCTCATTGGTTTAAACGACAAATTGAAGGTAGTAAAGAGTTACGCTGTCGGTGACGGTACTACTATGTTCACGACCGAAATGAAATATCAAAACGGACGTATGCATCTGCATGGCAAAGGATTTCTGGGTTTTGAAAAAGTTACCGCCAAAGACATTGTATCTGATATTCAAAATACCACCACCTATGGATACGACACTCAATACTACAATGTGTTCGTGGAGAAACAAGAAAGTGAGACTTCCGGTAACCAGCTCATTTCTTCCCATGTATTCACCAACAAAAGAGAAGGTTTGGGAAAGAGGTACTTCCCCTATATAGAGGAAGAAACGAAAACCGATCATCTGAGCGGGTTAACCACAACAACACATAACGATTCGTATATTGAAGGAAACCCCGGTAAAGTGACTATTACCACCGGAGATATCAGGCAAGAGAATATTTATGAGTATACCAATGTCGGCTCTCCCTATCAGAACAAAATAAAAAGTGTAATTACCAACAAATATTTGGGTAGTGACATCTATTCTCAAAAACGAACATACGAGTATGACGAAAAGGGGAATCTGAAAAAAGAAATTCTGAATGACAATATCCCCACAGAGAAAGTCACAACGGAATATAGTGATATTGATCCATACGGACGTTACAAAACAAAATCCATAACGGCTTACGATGGAAAAGGATCTTTTGTAACCCGTTCCATCCAACGGACATTTACCCCTTCCGGTGATTTCATCGCTTCATCGAGCAATGTTCTGAATGAAGTAACCACTTATGATTGGGATGAAACCACCGGACTCCTGCAGAGGGAAACAAATCCGCAAGGACTCATCACCAGTTATCAATACGACAATTGGGGTACGCTCAGGGAGACCTGTTATCCGGACGGAAAGCGTAATACAGAAAGCAGACTATGGGCAAATGAAGGCAACGAATTCAATGCCAGATACTATACTTACAAAGAGACATCGGGCTCGTCGCCCACATGGACCTGGTACGACTCTTTGGGAAGAGCAATTGTTACCCAAAGCTATGGTTTGAACAACCAGTTGATATCCGTTTTCACCCAATACGACTCCCAAGACCGGGTCTGGAGAATTTCAGAGCCAACATTCAACAACACCCCGGATACCTGGGCAGAAACACGTATTTATGACCCGTTTGGCAGACCAAGTACGGTAGCCACCCTAATGGGTAAAACCACCTATGCATACAACGGATTGTCAACAACCATAGTATCCCCCAATGAAACCCAAACCACCGTATTAAACACTTCCGGTCTGACAGAGAGCGTTAACACGAACGGGAAATCGGTATCATATACCTATTACGCCTCCGGATTGACAAAAACTGCAACACCGCAGGGAGGACAATCCATCACGATACAATATGACCGTCAGGGTAATCAAACCAAACTGATCGATCCGGATACAGGTACAATACGCTCGGAATATAATGGGTTCGGAGAGTTGATTACTACCGTACAAAAAATACATGCCGATCAGGATAGCATCCGTACCGAACATCATTACGACAACAACGGATTACTGACCCAAATAGATCGTAACGGAGAAATCACCGGTTATACATATGACACCAATGTCAAGAGCCGGATCAAATCGAGATCCATTGCAGGCCGGCACAACCAGGCCTTCACGTATGACAAACTCGGCAGGATTACCGGAACAACCGATAACATACAGCAGAAAATTTTCAAAACCGCCTTTGAGTACGACTCTTTCGGACGAATCAAGAAAGGAACGTATCCTTCCGGTTACTACATTCTCAATCAATATGATAAATATGGTAATCTGACA
Organism: Bacteroides sp. K03; assembly: GCF_019734355.1. Classification (NCBI taxonomy): domain Bacteria; kingdom Pseudomonadati; phylum Bacteroidota; class Bacteroidia; order Bacteroidales; family Bacteroidaceae; genus Bacteroides; species Bacteroides sp. K03. The sequence goes on along the minus strand of NZ_JAASHC010000015.1, from coordinate 4,785 downwards.
AACGTTGCAGACCGCTATAACCGCAACATCTGGCAAGCCGTTGACGAAAATGCCAAAGGACAGATACTCCATGAAAATAAAGGTGGAAAAATTACCACTTACGAATATGACGACCGGGGATTCCCCACTGCCATTATGGCCAAAAACGTCATAGACATGTCCTATTCCTTCAATACCAAAGGTAATCTTGAATACCGTACTGATCGCCTGACCAATCAAAAAGAGGTATTCGCTTATGACGGCATGAATCGCCTGACCAATTGGGATTTATACAAGAGTGACGCCTTGGTGAAGCAAAACAACCTGCAATTCAATGATGCAGGAAATATTGCATCCAAAAGTGACCTTGGCAGCTTGTACATGAACTATGGGGAAGACGGTAAAGGTCCACACGCGCTCACCTCCATTAGCGGAGTTCCCAGAAATTTCCCGGCTGACGATTTGAATGTAACCTACACGGATTTTAAGAAAATCAATACCCTTGCAGAAGGTGACAAGCTATATACTGTCAGTTATGGCGTAGACAACCAGAGGTGTAAAACAACATATACTCAAAATGGTATTCTACAACACACCCGCTACTATTTGGGGAATTATGAGGAAGAAATAAATCCCATCCATAATACAACCCAAAAGATACATTATCTGCCCGGAAATTCTATTTTAATCATTGACAGTGAAGGCAAAGAGACACTGTACTATGGTTATGCCGATTATCAGGGTTCTCTGGTGGCATTAGCCACTCCAACGAGTGTGGTCAGGAATGGTAAGTTTGCTTACGATCCCTGGGGAAGAAGACGCAACCCTGACAACTGGGCAGAAAACGACAATCGTACCACATGGCTTGTTAACAGAGGCTACACCGGACATGAACATTTAGATGCGTTCGGAATCATCAACATGAACGGGCGGGTTTATGATCCACTCACCGCTTCATTCTTTTCCCCGGACCCCTACGTACAAGCACCGGACAACTGGATGAGTTTCAACCGGTATTCGTATTGTCTCAACAACCCGCTGATATATACCGACCCGAATGGAGAGTTTTGGTGGTATGTTGTGGCAGGCATTATCGGAGGAACCATCAACGTAGTCACCCACTGGGATGAAGTATCATCCGGCGGTTTTCTGACCGGACTTGGTTATTTTGGCGTCGGAGCCCTCTCCAGTGTTGCAGGTTGTGCAGTAGGCACAGCCGTAGCAGGAATAGTAGGAACTACCGGAATATTAGGTGGCGCTACCGTAGGATTTTTTAGTGGATTTGCTTCCGGTTTCGTTGCAGGCGGAGGAAACGCCCTGATGGCTGGTGACAACTTTATGGAAGGAGCGTTTAATGGTGCAGCAGCCGGTTCTTTTTCCGGTCTTTTATCAGGGGGCATCTTTGGAGGATGGAGTGCTTATTCCCAAGGGAAAAATGTTTGGACCGGAGAAGATATCCTTAAGGGGTATAATCCATTCTCTCCGGACTACAAACCCATAGAAAAAACAGTACAAACCAGGCCTACCTTAAAATCGCCTGATGATTTACCAACTATCCCTAAATTACCAGACGATGAAATCACAAATTATTCTATAACGACTTACAAACAAGAATATAGAAATCCAGTTATAGAAGGTAAAAAATTAATCATTAGGCCACTTGAAATTACAGGATATTCTCCACGGCTTGAATTACAAAATGATTTATATCACAATTTTCCACGAATCTTCGACAAACAAATATTGCAAGAAGGATGGTTATATGGTACTAATGGCAATAGTACAATGCTTGTTGCTCCAGGTTCCATTAATGGGGTGAATGGCATATACACTCTTGGAATAAATAACCAAACCGGGATTATATATCATAGAGATTTTTATGACTGGAATTCATTTATGAAATCATTTAAATTTAACACTAATTACTAAAATCATGGAAGATATTTATTTTTATAATTCAAACAGACTACCAATCATGAGTTGGCATAAAATCAAACGAGAAAACAAGAAAATATTTTTCAACATTAATATAACAAAAAATATATTTACAATTAAACATGAAGGATGTATCGATAATACAGGATTATTGTTACTAATGGATAATTTAAACGAAATATATATTGGGAATAAAAATATTATAGAATTCACCTTATTCTCTCCCCCTTTGAAAATAAAACTAGTAAAAGATATATCCGGTATTATTAATGTAAAATTATTATTTATCGATTCTGGATATAACGCAATAATGGAAATTGCATACACATTTGATCAGTCTTTTTTACCGGAGTTAATAAACCACTTATCACTTATTTAAAAGATGACACATATGAAAGATAATAAATTAGAAATCAGCTTCAAAGAAAGCCAAGGGAATAATGCTATATTATGGAATAATTTCATAAAAAAAGACGAAGAATATTTTAACTTTGATTTTAAATTGGAACTTTCTGTTTTTTCAGTAAAAACAAAGTTCAATGCTACAATTCAAGATATTATTATGTTTAAAGATCTTTTAAAAGACATGTACTATTCAAAGAGAGGAAACTGTTGTTTCTCCCCATTAGGAGAATTTGTTAAATTAGAAATAACATTTGTAAAAAATAACATTCTAAAGATGAATGGATATATAGCAGATAGATCAATCCCTCAAAGTAATTTCAGCTTTTCATATATCCTTAATGACAATGATTTGGCTGGTTGGATCAATGATCTTAACAAAGTAATCTACGATTATCTTCTACAAAAATGAAAAATGAATATAATCAAATGGTTCATATGAAAGAATTTAAAAAACAAATCATGGAACTTTTACAGCAGAAATTATCTGTATACGGATTTAAGAAAAAGAAGCAAGATCTTCTCATCCGCACCGTAAAAGAAGGTAATGTGGTCCAAATATTAGCGTTTGGATTTGCTCATGAGGGAAGAAACAGAATATCTATTTCTATTACTGTTGGCGTTATTTATAAGAATATAAACGATGAGGGTATAAAATTTGGTAAAGCGGATCATTTGGTATATTACAATCCAATGGAATGCTCACAAATTGGTGATCTGATGCCACAAAAAGGTTATTATGATTGGTATTTCGAGCTAAATGGTGATTCACAAGCCATAGAAAAAAATGTCAGAGACATGGTATTTACTACCATCGAGTATGGCTTTCCATATCTTGAAATGTTATCAAATGAAGAGAATCTTATCAATGAGATTGATAGAACTTCAACCACCAACTACAAAGGTCGTATTATCCCAATAATATATCATATGCGCAATGAAAAAGAGCGTGCATTGCAATACATTGAAAAATCAATCAAAGAGATATCTAAAGGATTCACTAAAGAAGATTATGAAAGTGCCAAAAGATTAGCTGGAGAAGGTGGATACTTTATAATGGTTGAAAACAATGCACTAAAATATTACATGGAGTTTGTGGAGAACTTCAAAAGAATATTGAATGAGGAAAATGTAGATTCAGTTTCTAAAGAGAATAATCTTCCGGATGAAATAAATTAAATTCACTTATGAAATTATTTTAAACGTTATATGGGCTATATAAATCATGAAAAATGTCTATATTTACAAATCAAACAGAAAAACAAGAGCACATAGTCCATATAATACAAAATTAATACTCTCAAAAGAAAAACAATCTATTCACCCAAATATAAAATATAGGAGAAAAGAATTATGAGTTATGATTTAATGGTATTTGAAAGGGAGAAAGCTCCCTCAAAACAAAAGGATTTTCTTGATTGGTATGAGAAAGAAACAGAATGGACCGAAGATCACGGGTATAATGACCCTACTGTATCGTCGCCCGCACTACAAGAATGGTATCGTGAAATGATACAAACATTCCCAAACATGAACGGACCCGATGCTCCTACTAACGAACAACTGGACGAGGACGAAGACTTAGAGTCACACCTCACAGACTATGCCATAGGACGTAATGTCATTTATGCCGCTTTCAGTTGGTCTACAACAGAAGAAGCGTACGAGCTTACAAAACGGCTGGCACAAAAACATGGCGTAGGTTTCTTTGACGTTAGCGGAACCGATGGAGATATTTTTCTGCCGGATGGAAGCTTAATGAAATAAATACGAAAACGATAAGAGAAAAAACTATCCCATATATAAAGTTTACTTCATACACAAAGGTGCATTTTTAACATTTCGTTAAAAATGCACCTTTCATCACATTACAATAATAATTACAAACACAATTATTCTTCATCTATTATATTCATTCCGATTTTACCCTAATAAATATATCTTTAAACCACTTTTTATTTATTCAGATAAATGGCATATAAAATTCGAGGCAAATATTTATAATTATTTTTCAAAACAGAAAAACACATAAAAGGTTAAAAGAGGGAATGAAAAACAAAGAAATATAACAACAAAGACAACAGAAAATAACCCACTGATTATCAAATAGTTAAATATTGCTTTTTTCCTCTACGAGGAACAACCCAAAACTCTACGAGAAACACTCAATTCCTCGTAGAGTTTCGAACGTTTTCTCTACGACAAACAGTCCGAAAATTTATAAGACATTACATTTTTCCATAAACACCCAAGAAGAGGATTCATTTCATTGTAACAAATTATCATCCACCATGACAAGCATTTATTTTAAACTGATTCCTCTAAAACAAAAGTGTACACTTTATACATGCAAGAATGTACACTTTCGCAATACAATAATGTACACTCTTATGGTTCTTCTTCAATTTAGTTGAACCGTGTTTGATAAGTCACTTTTGCAAAGTAGGCTCTATGGGATTCAAAATCATC
>NZ_JAASHC010000014.1:0-128166 GCF_019734355.1 Bacteroides sp. K03 | reverse complement strand
CATATCTTTCGTAGTTAACATTTATTAAAGCAATATTCTGCGGAAACATTTGGTTTTAATAGAGTATACGAGGAACACTCTGTTTGTCGTAGAGAAACGGAGCGATTCTCTACGACAAATAAACAAAAGAACTATAAGATATTACAAAGAGTTACTGTACGGAAAAGAAAAGCCATATGCTGCGTAATGAAAAATCAACATTATCTATTCCTGCAAATCTCCGGATAATTGATTACCAGAGTTATCCGTAACATTTACAAACCAACGAACAACCTTTTGAGGTAATTCAACTTTCCACTCTTTACCCGAAGGAACAGCTTCTACAAAATGCCACTCACACTTCTCCTGCTCTACATTTGTATCTGTAGTATAATAGAGAACTACTTTTTGGACAGGTGATGATGAAACAGCCTTTACAGAAAGTATATTATCCTGTAACCGCAATGACTTTATTTTCGGTAATGCAGGGCCATTACACAGATAATGATCTATAAAAGTACCGATTTCCTGGTTATTCCAACCATGACCATGACCATGCCTTAATTTATACTTTATCAATACCTGCCCCTTGGAAACCAATGCAGTACTCTGCGTCATACTCGGCAGATAGAAATGTACATCATTCGTACCATTCAAAAAGAGAACCGGACATTTGGCACGCGACAGATAGACAGAAGGATCATATTGCTTTATCCACGTTTCACGTTCCAATAGAGAAAGCTTATCCAACTGCTGTTTCATCCGTCCGCTTTCAGCGAGAAAGCCACATCCGTAAACAGGAACAGCCGCACGAAAACGATGATCTAATGAGGTAGCAACACTGGTCAGAACTCCTCCCCAACTGATACCGGTAAGTGCCGTACGCTTCTTGTCTACTTCAGGAAAGCTAAGCAATAAAGAATGAGATAGTATTACATCTCCTACAGCCTGATACATCCACTGTTCTTTCAATGGCAATGTCACATCAAAATAAGGGGTATCTTTACCGTTTTCTTCAAAACCGTTCTCAATATGTTCCTTATTCGCTCCATTACCGCGGGTGTCAATAGCTATGGCAGCATATCCACGACGTGCCCATAGTAACACCCATTCGCGAAAGGCTCTTCCACCCCCACCATGCACCAATACAACACCGGGGAGCTGTTTGTCTATAGAACGATCGCCTTTCAACATACCGGGTGTAGCATAAAAAGCAAAAACCTGTTTCGTATGCCCTTTATACGGCAACCCTTCAAACTGAATGGACCGGATGGAATCTTCGGCAACTACCCGATAAGCAGGTGTCTTCAGAATCTCATCACCTTCCCACGGAGTACCCTTTACATCAATATTTTGTGCTGATACACTGATTGCCAGCAAGCACATACCTGCCAGCAATCTTATTGTCTTTATTTTACTTCCCATACACAACTCACTTAACATCGGCCACCACTTGCAGACTGACCTTCTTCGTTGGAAGTCCCTCTGACTCTACTGTCAGGACAGCTTCACCCGCCTTACCGGATACAGAACGAAGAATGACCAGGCAAAGCCCATTGTATGCCTCACGTTCATGAGACTGGAAGGGAACAAAACTGGTAGCATCACCATTATCGGTAGCTACAATCTCAACCGGACCACTAACCGAGAACTTTAACAGGTTCTTTGTACGGGGAACGGTCAACCCTTCTTTATCTACAACATCAATACGCACAAAAGACAGGTCCGTACCAGTATTTCGAAGAGTCTTCTTCTCCGGATTGACAGATAATGCAGCAGGCTGGCCTGTTGTCTTTACCTGTTGTTCCGCCCACTGTTTTCCCTCTTTATAAGCTATCGCCTTCAGTTCTCCCGGTTCATACCGAACGTCATCCCAGGTGAGACGATCATAAGAATGCTCTTTCTTCCGTCTGCCTTGCGACTTCCCGTTTAAGAAAAGTTCCACTTCGTCACCCGAAGTATAAATATGAACCGGTGTAACCTCTCCTACCCGCTCCGGCCAGTTCCAATGCGGAAGGATGTGAACCAACGGAAGTTCTTTACGCCAATAACTCTGATAATTATAGTAACGGTCTTTAGGGAATCCGCATAAATCCACAATTCCAAAATAAGAGCTACGGGATGGAGTTTTTATTTTGCCTAACTCTTCCAACTCTTTTTTAGCCGCCTCCAACTCTACAGGATCAGAGAAATTCAGCAGATTGGTCAGATCTTTATTATAAGGCGTAGGTTCTCCTAAATAATCGAACCCCGTCCACACAAATTCTCCACTCATAAACGGATATGCCTCATTCATTTTGAATTGTTCTTCCGGCATACATCCCCATCCGATAGTAGTCACATCATACGAAGAGAGTTGAAAACCGGAACGGCTGTCGTTCACATTCTTCGTCACCGGGAAGAAATATTCTCCACGGGAACTGGTAGCCGAAGAGGTCTCGCTGGCGTGATAGCGGCGTGTAGGATTCTGCTCTTTAAACAAAGGATATGTCTTATGATAATAATTCAGCCCGAATATATCCACCTGATTGACAATATCACGATAAATCGCATCCCGTTTGTTGCATCCCAAAGAAGTAGGACGCGTAGGATCTTCATCATGACTGTAAGCAGTAAGATTACGGGCAATCTCTATACCCAAATCTGTTACCTGATCGTGCACCTCATTACCGATACTCCACATAATCACCGACGGATGATTCCGGTAATGACGAACCAACGAACGCATATCTGCTTCATTCCAATCATCAAACAGGATATTATAATCATTTTTCCGTTTCCCTTTATGCCAACTATCCACAAACTCCAATTGCATCATCAAGCCCATACGGTCACAAAGAGCTACCAATTCAGGTGCAGGTGGATTATGTGAAGTACGAATTGCATTGGCTCCCATCTCTTTCATTATGCGCAACTGGCGCTCGGCTGCCACTTCATTGAAGGCTGCCCCCAATGCTCCGAGATCATGGTGCATGCAAACTCCTTTGATAGGTACTTTACGGCCATTCAGCATAAATCCCTGATCGTGAGTAAATTCAATCTCACGTATACCGAAAGGAGTCTGATAACGTTCCAGCTCACGACCGTCTACTTCAATGCGGGTCACTGCCACATAACAGGCGGGAGATTCAATTTCCCATAATTTAGGATTAGGCACAACAAAACCGGACTGTAACTCGGTGGTAGCTTGTTGCTCCATCTTCACTTTCATCGCAGGACAGGAAGCCACCTTAGTGCCTTTAGGATTTCCTGTCTCGTCCTGTTCATAAATATCAGTCTTCACGCTTGCCTGCACACTCTTCCCCGTATTATTTTCCAATTGGAGGGTCATATCCATCACTGCTTTATCAGTAGAGATCTCTTTGTTACGAATAAAAGTTCCCCATTGCGCCACATGTACAGGAGACGTTTTCACCAACCATACATTCCGGTAGATTCCCGATCCCGGATACCACCGGGAAGCATCGTCCGGATTATCCAGACGAATAGCCAGTGTATTTTTCTTTCCGGCTTTCACATAAGGAGTCAGATCAAGACGGTAAGAAGCATAACCATACGGCCATCCACCGACGAATTGCCCATTACACCAGACAGACGAGTAAGACATCGCCCCATCTATATCCAGATAAATTTGTTTTCCGATATCTTTAGGATTCAACTCAAAGGATTTACGATACCAGCGTATTCCCCAATAAGGCAATTTTCCGGTAGCTCCTACATAATCTATATTAAAAGGTCCTTCAATAGCCCAGTCGTGCGGAAGGTTCAACTGCCTCCAGCTACTATCGTCAAAATCCGGTTTCACGTAAGCCACCTCGCCTCCCGGGTTTCCTGCCGGACGAATATGTTTCTGCCCCGATTTGATAAAATCATTGGCACAAGGCAGTAAATAGGGTTTCAGACGTGAATAATGCAAAGTACTATCAGTTCCACTGGGATCATTCTCCTGATATCGCCAGTCTCTATTCAAGTTTATACGCTCTTGCGAAGCAACTTCATTGCTCCACGAGAGAAAATATACACTCAACAAAATAAATATAAATGCCTTTCTCATCTTTAATGATATAAATAGTTTTATACTGTTTAATTAGTTAACGTTTTTCCGTTTTTCCTTCCGCTTGCCTTTCTAAAGCAATAACGACATTACCTGTGCAACACTTATATTTTTTTTCACTTTATTATATCCCTCTTTTTCAAGAGAGAGTGAGATTTTAGGACAACCAAATATACCACCTGTCATTGAGGTAATTTCAAAATTTCCAAGACTATCCGTATATATAGCCCTGTTTCTGCTGTCTTCTTTTGCCATTACTCTTTTTACCATTACCTTATTTATTGGCAATCGGGTTTCAGAATCAACCACAACACCTTGTATATGTTGTAAACAATCACAAGAAGTAAAAACGACAACTATAAATACCAATATAGTAACCTTTATGGATTTCATATTTTTATTTTTAAGAAAAAGTGTATCATTCCAAATCTCATAAAAAAACATTAGTACATGCAAGTATTATTTATTCACAAGAAAAATCAAAATAATACCCTTTCTTAGTAGTTACAAATAATACTCCATCTTTCGGCACATTGGGAATCCCTTTTTTCTCTGCTTTTACTTTTGAAATTAGTTTTGTATTTTTTATATTCGTAAAATCAAACCGGTTTCTAAAGCAATTCACTTTTTTCTCCTCCCTGATTATTATATCATTTAAAATCAATAAAGGGAAAATAAAATGATTATTTACACCTGCCCTTTTCTTATATTCTTCAATACTTTTATCGCTTGTTAATGGATAAACAAGAAGAGCGTCAATAGCTGAAACTACTATACTGTCATCAGAAGCAATCTGAGAAATAGTTTGCAACTTATTATTATTTTGGCATATGCTATTTGCAACACCAACCACTAAAAATAGTAGAACAAAACAGATCCTTATCATTTGAACATTTTTACTTGTTTAATTACACCAATACTTCGGAAAACATCTAAAATTGACAGTCATTCAAAATATTCAATTGTTGCAACAGATCATTATTAAAATTCCATTTCATACTTTTTGATTAATATTTCTTTAATCTTTTAACAACTTTTTCTATTGGCATTACAAATATATTTCCATCAGTAATAGCAGCATCATAACCTCCACTTTCTACTTTTTGAACAGCATCAAAAATATATAAACTACTACAAATGGTATAGCTATTTTTTAAACGCCTACGAGTGTCTCTAAAATATTCTATTTTACTTTTAAAAAAACCAACCTTTTTCCCTACAAGATTAAAATCTAACGTATCTACTTTAAAAACAAAATTTAAATATCGTCCTTCATATTCATTGAGTATTAAAGTACTATCCATTCCCATTTTATCTATATTCTCCAATAAGCTTTTAGGTATTTCTGAAAAATTACACACTTGTAATTCGTACCTCCGTCCAAATTCATTCATATTATTTTCATTTGAATTAGATTTATAAATAGAGGAACAACCGAATACCAACATTCCCAAACATACAATTAAAAATAACTTCTTCATACTATTCTCAACATTTACAGAATCAGTTCAATGGTAAACACAGCCTGTCTATTCACAAGAAAAATCAAAATAGTATCCTTTCTTAATAGTTACCAACAATGCTCCATCTTCCGGTACATTGGGAATTCCTTTTTTCTCAGCTTCAACTTTTGAAATGTACTTTAGTTTTGCTATTTTGTTTCTATCAAAATGATTGCGAAAACAATTTATCATCTTTTCGTCTTTTATTAACACACCATTTATTACTAAAAGAGGATAAAGAATTGGGCTCCTATTATTTTTTAAATGAACATCAGTAATAAGCGGAAATACTGCCAATGCAGATACACATACCATTCGTCCCTGTAAGACAGTATCATTTTTTTCACTTGTTTGTCCCAGTATTGAATGAGAAAAACACATCAATAGTAATAAAATAAAGTATTTCATATTGGTCATTTAACAATGTCTATTCATATCGTATCATTTATTACTCTTTGTCCATTACGCATAATAACATCACAGGGATTCTTCCGTTTATCTACATCTCATCATATATTTTATCAATTAATACTTCAAATTTCTATAAATACAAAATTTCATGAAATATATAAGAGCCTGTTTAAATTTTGTTCAGCATTCTTTTGAGAGTTATTTTTGAGGATATTTTTTCGTTTTTACGAGGAGCATAGCGGGCTATGTGACGACTAAAAACGGAAAAATAGACCGGAAATAAACTCAAAAGAAGCTGAAAAATCCTATTTGAAGAAAATTTAAACAGGCTCTAAATTGATAAAATGTTATTATTCTTTTACTATCTTCACCACACAACCTTGACCATCTATCGTCTCCATCAGTACAACATAGATACCGGCAGGTAAATGAGACACGGAAATATTTTCCTCATAAGGTTGATTTAACATGATGCGTCCACTAAGATCAGCAATCCGTACAGTTTTAAGTTCCCGTTCTGCTACGATGTTCAGTACATCTTTAACAGGACCGGAAATAAGAATATTATCCTTTCCTACAGTAGTTGATGGTGTAATGGCTGTGGGGTCATATCCTCCATAACGGGTAATATTGATGGGGTGAGCATCCAAATCATCTGCATAGCCGAAAAGACGGCTCTTCATATATAGAAAATGCCCCATACGACCTACTTCTCCTGTCACGTTTCCTCTCATTTTCAAATTATATTCCCAAAATTCCGGATCGAAGTATGACATCTGTATCCATCCCGGTAGAGTATTGTCTCTCCTATCTTTAAGTGCTGTCTCTTGACCATTCACGTGATCGGAAACCGTACGAGTGGTTTCATCCCACATGATATATTTCACCGTATTAATAAATGTCTGCATTTTGTCAAGCGTTACATTTTCAAATAAATCACTTTCGTAAGCTTTATAATATTGCAACATAGCATAGGAAGAATGATCGAAATCTTCTACTTTAGTTCCTCCATTCATATGATAATACCAAAGATAACAGTTCTTGGTCTCTCCGTTTACCGTCACCTTTACAGGCTTTAAGGTTTCAGCCTGTCCATCTATAGAAACCTGCACCACCTTCTTATAAAGAGCTTGTTTCTCGGGATTGATACCTAACACAGCATAACATTCCAATGCTTTATGGAAAGCATTCAGTGCCATCGCTTGCTGGTTGACAGGAAATCTATATCCAATGGCTTGTCCTAACCAGTTCCATTCCGGACAATTGGGCCAGTTGAGCGTATAGGTATCAGTGACAAAACGAGGTACGTAAAACTCATCCATCACCTCATCACACATTTGAATATATTTCATGGCACGATCCCGATAGGTAGTACCAAAATCAATGTAATTCTTCTTATCACTTACCGGTGCTTGCTGATCCAGTAAATCCGGACTAAGTAAAATCAAATAGGCACAGAAGTAAATATGTCCTAAGATATCTCCATTTTCAGAAGCAGAATACTTCTCCAATTGCTCTCCCTCTGTTTTGTCTTTATTAGGCCAACACTTTTCTACACGCCCGGTCCAAAGAACACGCTTTTCGCCTCCTTGCTGATCATTACGACAATTAAGCATATAATCGCAATGCCTTATGAAAACATCCAAAATTTCTTTGTCACCTGTTGTCTTGTACATCCAAGCAAGTCCTTCCGCACCAATCCCTTGTTTACCATAAACCAATTGATTTCCAATATTTGAAGTCGGTAATGGAAATTTGTTTGTTTTAGCAACATAAGCCTTAAAATAATCCACCTCTGATTTGGTCAGTGGCCCTCTGGGATCTTCAAAATACATGCCCTCTCCTAAAATAGGTTTAGATACTTCTGCCACCTTATTAAATACACCTATTTCATAAATACTGGGTTCTGAAAGGGCTGAAATAATATAAAGTCGCAAATAGCGTTTGTTTTGGGGAGCCAATAACTCTAACACTTCATCCGACTCAATAATTGTTCCCTGAGCAGCAATAAGCCACTTTTCACCGTTATCGGAAACCCGGATCTGGTAGCTGGACACACGAGTACCATACTCTTTTATTACTACCCGGTCAAATTCTACAGAAGTTCCGAAATCTACTTGTACCCACTGATTATTTATGGAACCTTTCTCTGCCGACCAACGCGACGCAGCATTTCCGTCAAAAGCATTCTTGGCCGTATATGTACTACCCCAGATCGAACTTGCTGAATATGTTTTATTTAAAGCAAGATTCACCGCCTGCCCTTGTACTACAAAAATTGTCAATCCTAAAAGGAAAATAAATGAAATTGCAAATCGTTTCATACTGTTTATTTTATCTTCAATTATTGTTTGATAATCTTTTTAATAATAACACTACCATCCATCGCCTCAAGCCGCACCAGATAAATACCGGATGATAAATGAGCTACCGACACTTCCGACTCAAAAGATTGATTAATCAATACCTGGCCATCCATAGCAATAACCTTCACGGATTTCAATGGTAATCCGGTCTCTATGAACAACCGTTCCTTCACCAAGCCGGATATGTAGATATTCTCTGAAGCTGTGTTAGCAGATTCTATTCCAGTACCTTTACCATAATTGGATAAATCTATTGGAGAAGCCGTAAATCCTTTTACACCAAACATTTTACTTTTAGCATATAGAAAATGAGCCATCAATCCCGGGTCGGTTGCTGTCTTTCCGGGCATAGTGAGTAAATAGTCATATAATTCGGGATCTACAATAGAAAGAAGTACCCAACCTGCTTTTGCTGCAGAAGAGCGGCTTTCCGAACTGGGTGTAGTTCCATCTACTTTATGAGATACCGTATGCGTAGCTTTATCATACATCACATACTTAAAAGTATTTGAAAAGCGAATAAGCTTCGCGGTATCTAAGTTAGTAAACAACCCGCTATCCAATAGTTTATAATAAGTTTGCATTGTGAATGCAGCATGTCCGTAATCTTCTACAGTGTTGCCTGCCATATGGTAATACCACCGGCAATATTCCTGTGAAACTCCATTCACAGTAATCCTTCGCGTTTCCAGTGTTTCGTGTTGCCAATCAATAGAATTCTGTATCACTTTCATATATTCTTCCTTCTTCTCCGGATTGATGCCAAGCACTTCATAACATTCCACAGCTTTCTGGAATCCATTTAAAAGCATCATCTGCTGATTCACCGGAATACCACGTCCATTGCGATCTGCATAGAAAGTTCCCATAGCTCTCCACGCAGGAGTATTGGGATAGTACATTCTACCATCTTTTGCAATAAGTTTTTCAACAAACTCCATTCCTTCATCGCACATGGCAATAAACTTCTTTGCTCTGTCCAGATAAGTAGTACCCCAATCTGACAGTTTATCACTTGCCGGAGCTTCAAGAGCGTGCAGTTCGGGACTTAATAAAATAAGGTATGCACAGAAGTAGATATGCCCTAGAATATCTCCGTTTTCCGATCCGGAATAGGGTTGATCAAGTTCCCCCATAGCCTTATTAGGCCAGCATTTCTCAACGATTCCGGTCCAAATAGTACGCTTATCTCCACCAGGTTGGTCATTGCGGCAATACAACATATAATCACAATGGCGAATCAGAATATCAAGAATTTCCCGGTCTCTTGTAGCAGCATACATAAATGCCATACCTTCAGCAGCCAGTCCGATACGACCATACACCAGCGTATTTCCAATATTATTAGTGGCAGGTGAAAGCCCTTTCAGGTAAGCTTTATAATAAGTTAGTTCCACATCAGTAAGTGGTCCTCTCATATCTTCAAATTTCATAGTTACGCCCAGGTCTGGCAAGGGAGTCTTTTGATAATAAACTCCCATTTCATTAATAGTAGGTTCTCTTGTGGCCAAAACAATAAAAAGACGGACATAACGACTGGTTACCGGTTCAAAAGAAATAATTCCACCGTCGGGAATTGAACTATTCACCACAGCCACATCCGTCCATAGCACTGTATCATCAGAAACCTGTACTTTAAAAGAACTGATACGTTTTTCATTTTTATATTCCGTCACAAGAATACGATCAAACAAAGTAGCTTCCTGTAAATCTACCTGTAACCATTGATCGGTGACAGCATTCTTTGCTGCGGACCAACGGGAGTTGTCTGTGTTGTCTCCGTCAAAAGCTTTGGATGCCGGAAAACGGCTGTCATATATTGTACTTGCTTCGGATGGTTTATTGAGCGCCAGATTGATCACATTGCTCTGAGCATAGGTTGTAACCGATAATACAAAGAATATCAACGATAATAGTAAAGGTTTTCTCATGATAGTAGATATTAAATTAAAAAAAGAAAAGGCCAGCTTACCGTCTGTTAAATGCTCCCGATAGACAAAAGAGCCCGATTATACGGACGGTAAGCTGACCATCAAATTACTTTTTCACGATTTTACGGGTAATAAGAGTTCCTTCTGATGTTTCTAACTGAACCAAATAAACTCCTGATGAAAGATTAGCTACAGAAATTGTTGAATTGAAAGGTTGCTCGATAACGGTACGTCCGCTCAAATCGATTACTTTTACAGAATTCACAGCTTGTGCAGTTTTAATCTGAAGTTGCTCGCCATCTACATTCAACGAAAGAAGTTTATCGGCATCAGTAGACATAATACCTGTGTCAAGGCTAGGATCATCATAAATCTCCATTTCACAAATACTCGGTTCATCCAACACTTTTTTACTTTTATCCCAAGACTCAATTATCCAAAGACGTACATAACGTTTTGTTATACTAGGGAAAGTTATATCAGGCCATCTACTAGCATTATTAGAAATTCCTTCAAAAGTTTGTTCTGTATCTGCTACAATAGGTTCCCAACTTAATTCGTCTTCAGCATTATCAGTAACTTCAATGCGATATTTTGTGACTTTATTACTAAATTCTGTAATTATAATTTTATTAAACTGAAGAGATTCTCCCAAATCAACCTGCAACCAGGAATTTTCACCTGTAGGAGTAGCATCTGTATGATTTGCTGCACTCCAACGCGAACTTTTGGTTGCATTTCCGTCAAAAGCATAGCTTGCCCCTAAATTATCCCGGTACTGGGAACTTGCCGTAGCTGTTTTATTCAAAGCCAAATTTGTCAACGGTTCTTCATCTTGTGCCTGAACGGACGCAAATCCCATAAATAAAATACTTGCCAATAATGTAATCTTTTTCATAATGTTATTTTTTTAGTGAAACAATATTATTTTAAGTCTATCTTTCAAATCTCATCAGATACCCACCGGCTGTAATTCCTTCCATTATCAGGTGTGGTTTTACCAGATTATCAGGAGTATAAAAACGGATAACCGCTTTCCCGTCAGAATCTGTATTTAGTGCCGGATTCCAATAAATAGTACTTCGAACATCCGACTTTTGATTACTTATCTGTTCAAGGGTTTCATACACCGGATGATAAAATTCAACAGCTTTGTTGTATCCTTGTGTGGTAAACACGGTCAGACCCGGTGAAGCTTTTGCTTTTACCTCAGCACCCGTGTTCAACATAATAAGAATAGCACCGGCAGAAGCTTCAGGACCTAAAAAACCGGCAGAAACACTTTTTACAATTTCAATAGATTTGATATCATTAGCATCCAGTCCTCTAAGTGATTCTACTGCATCCTCCCCTTCAAAGCGCATTTCGTCTATCAGGAACAGGGGTGCACGGGTTTGTCCGGATAGCGTAATAAGATCACCTGATACTCTTACACCGGGGACACGCATCAATATATCGTATCCGGTGGAACCGCCAAAACGTCTTAGTTCTTCACCCGTAGCCCGATAATCTGCCAATCCGCCATATACGCTGGAAAAAGCATTTGCATCGCGCTTTGAAGCAGTGATAGTAACCTCGTTCAAGCGCACTACCTGCATGCCTCCTTCACTCAGATAAGCATTACGAACCATATTATCGTATTCCTGAAATTTATGGTCCTCCTCAGCAATTACCGGAAATGGGTTATGAGGTGAGAAATAAGGAAGCGAATCTACGCGCAGAAACACAGTAGAAAGTCCGGCCTGGCTTCGTGCTTGTGCTACGAACGTAACCGTGTCACGATATTCAATTCCGTCAAATACAAAGTTTCCCTCCTCGTCAGTATAGGTAGTAGCAGAAATTCCCTGCGAAGGAGCCATCAGTGCAACAGGGCATCCCTTGGCCTTTCCACCGAACATGGTAGTCGCCTTTCCGGTGACGGTTTGCCCTCCCTCCATAAAGTAATCAATCTGAATAGTAGGCAGCTCTGCTATATTATCATGACGGAAACGAGTCCAACCATGGGTAAGCATTAATAAGTCGGTATTGTATTCCGTACGGGCATCTCTCTTTAGAAAATAGTAACCAGGATTTTCTATATATCCTTTCAGATCAGAAGTTAACAAAATATCGGAACGAATATTACCGGATAATGTATCCGGAATGACCAGACTTTTATCTGTCAGGCTAACAGAGAAAACACCTTGAACCGGCGTTCCTTGCAGATCTGTGAAACGAAGCGGAATCTCTACTAACTTACGTCGTTCCGGGAGTTCAGGGAACGGATTCATATCAAGATTCACCAGATCTTCGGGCACCACAAAAACAAGACGCCGACTCAATACAGTACCGCTGCTATTTGTCAGCAGCAACTCTGTCAGGCCTTCGGACAGTTCCGTTTCACGGAAACGACCGGAAGCACGATCAGAGGTCAAAGGAAGAAAAATGGTTAAATGTCCGCGGGTATGCCCTACCAGATAAAGCGTATCGTTCCATTGTTCCTGCGATGCCTTCAAAATATTATACTGTATAATCCCTTTCCGGTGAATCACACTTAACTGACGTCCTTTTGTTTTCACTTCCGGCAACGTAAACTCACGATACATTACGCTATCCAATGAAGCTTTTACACGATATTTCTGTCCGGCAACCGGAAGAAGGGTAAAAACACCCATCCCGTCATGTTCCGTCCGGATACGGGTAATCGTATCTCCGGCTTCATCCAATAAGAAGCCGTGTATTTCACAACTATGACCGTCTTTTTGCTGAGCTTTAAAAGCTACCCGTTGGCGACTTCCGTCCAACAGGTCACCTCCTTCGGGAAAGAAACTCAGCGCAAATTCTTTCTTCCTGTCTCCCAACAAGGGTACATAAAATGTCTTATCATAATTGTAAAGATCATCCTTAAAAGTAATCTCAATAGCCCGTTCACGGTCCTGCTTTTCGGCAAGCGGTATGTCAAAACTTATTTCGCCCTGTGCATTGGTGCGACGCGAATAGCGTTCGGACTTTTTACGCATCACAGTAAGCCAGCTTTGTACCTGAATGCCAGACAAAGGTTTGTTCGTCTCATCCGTGAAACGGATAACTGCCGTACAATACCCCTCTCTCGAAGAATCTTCATAACGAACGGACGACTGAATGCTTCTGTCGAGCGCATTGCCAATACGCAAACGGCGGTAATAAAAGTACTCCTCACCGGCATTCAGCATCCACTGCGTAAATGCTCTCATGTAGTATTCTCCTGCCGGAATATCTGCCGGTAGCAGAATACTGCCATGAAAGCCTCCTTGTTCTCTTCTTACCTTATACTTACTGATAACTTTGTCATCCCGGTCTATTAATTCTACATATATAAAGTTGCTCTTCGTATACGGAATATGAGATACCGCATCTACCAAATAACCCTTCCAGTAAATTCTCTCACCGGCAGCATAATAAGGCTTATCAAGATGTAAATACAACTTCTCCTGCGGATAGGCTGTATGCAACTGAAAGTAATTGCTTACCTTCTCCTTCAAATCCTGTGCTGCCGTATCTCCGCATATTGCTGTTAGTGCAATGATAAGGATAAAGAGACTCCGTTTCATGGTTACTGTCCTTTAATAACACGAACTGAATAAGCTACTATATTCTTTTTATTATAAGAGGTGACTGTGTAGGTACGCGGACTACTGAAATCAGCCAATACTCCCATCTTCGGACTGATACTTGCTGCCGAAGAGGTGTTGGAAAGCGTACCGACTAATTTCAAATTGGTCACATCTGCTTCCGGTTTTACTGTAATCAGGATCTCCGTATTCGAAGGATCTTTAAGCTGCTCTTGCTTATTAGCATCGGTTATAAGAGTTGGTATATTCGTACTGACAACCACATCATTTCCTTTGGCATCAGTCATTTTCACAGCAGTAAGATAAGCACCGGTATCTATACCGGACACATCAGGGCCTTTCTCTTCAAAATCCACACAGGCGGACAACAGTAGCAGGGTAGCACAAACAAATAACTTCAATGTTTTCATAGTTCTTATTGTTTATTGATTAATTAGTATATTCCGGATGACACATTCGTGTCCTTTACTATTTTCATTCTTCTCTTTAGAGATACGAACCGTCAGCTTATGTTCCCGGTCCGGATCTAACTCCGCTTCCAACACATATGCCCAAGGAAGGTAAAGGTTCTTACTCCACTCGGTATATGTGTCGAGTTTCTTGTAAGGAGCATTGTCCACACTGTACTCCAATATTCCTGAAAAAGGACCGCAGACACAAAACAGACCTACGGCCCTGCCCTTAAATAAAAAACTAAAAGTAGAATTTATGGTATTTGAGTAAAGCATTGGTACATTGACAAATCCCTTACGGGTACGGGCCTCATTATCCGGTTTCCATAAAGCAACGTATTTCCATCCTTTGGAAAGTTGTGCCTGACTGATATCAGCAAATGAAGCATTATAATAGCTGTTCACATCCAATGGAGGTTCGGGTATAGAATGTGCTTCCACTACATCAGAGGCAGACACACGGCTCCACATTTTATCTAACAGATGTGCCAGAGAGGCTGCGTAAATCTTATGTCCCGGTTCTGCCGGATGGATGCCACCAAACTGTTCCCAATCGAATTCACCGGCAGCAATACGATCGGACACTTCATGTGCCAGATGAACAGAAGGAATCAGATAATAATTAGCCACGCGTTCATGATTCAGAATTACATCCGGTGTACGTCCTTGCGGGTACATTTCCAGAAAATGAGTATGGATAAAGTGGAGCATAACAATATCCGTAGCTGGATTTGCCAGTAAAGCATGACGTACTATCCCTTCCATACCGCGCACCTGATCAATGGCACAAAAATAATTGGTATGGTCATTCACAGCCGCTTCTACAAACAAAAGATCAATATCGCCCTGCCGGAGCACATCTTGCTCGAATCTATAAGAATGCGGAGTCGTTCCTGTAGAAGATATGCCGGCATCTATAAACTCAAACTCGGTGAAAGGGAAACGCTGCCGGAGATACTCTTTGGTCAACTCTCGCCAACCATGCATCTCAGTAATAGAACCACCCAGAAAAGCAACCCGCCCTTTGCGTTCTTTCTCAAAGCGGATGAAGGAGTTTTTCAATGTTCCCCGCTCATTCAGATATTGTTTTTCTTGATAATCGGGTTGATTACGGCAGATAAAATCAACCACAGGTCCGGGATTTTCCAGACTATGGGGATGATGATCTGCTCCCGGTTTAATAATCAACTCTACAGGAGCACCCAACTGTTGATAGCGGTCACGTATCAACTTCATATTATCCTTGAAAGGCACCACACGATCACTATCACCGCAAACGGCAATGACAGGAACCCGCTGAGCAGCCAAAGGAGCCAGATTATCAAGAGGATTTCCTTTGAAAGTGTCTCTGTCCACAGAAGTCATTCCCCATTCTTTAAGAAAATCATTCCAGAGTTTACTCTTCTCACCCGGCCAGCTGAACATATCACAAACCGGATTGTCAAGATAGAGACAAGCTACTTTGTCCGGATTAGCTATTGCCCAGTTCAAGGCATAATATCCGCCACGACTAAAGCCTTCAAGAGTTACTTTGGGAGAAAGATGCCAGGCAGCAAGCAGATAGTCATAGAACTTTCTTCCCTGCTCCACTGCCTGAGGACTACCATAACGGTGAGTCATATCATAAAATACCACATGAAAACCTTTCTTCAACAAAGCTTTGTCTACTGACGGGAAAGCATCAAAAAAAGCAGGACGCCATATCCATGGTTTCCCGTTTATTGCAGAATCGGGACACACAATGGTAGCATGTCTTCCATCAAATGTAAAATCATATCGGACATGCCCATTCCATACAGACTGTTGAACATCTATATTTTCAGCATACAGTACAGCTGGCAGGTTTATTAATAAAAAGGATATAAGAATAATTACCTTGTTTTTCATACAACAGGATTACATTGGTTTGTGTACAAAGAAAACCGATTTAATGCGAACTTAGGATAACTATTATTTCAGATACTATCAGAAACATATCATATACGGGAGTGAGACAATAGTGACAACGAAATGAGACAATAGTGACAGGAGAAAGAAGAAGGGAGAATTGAGAGGGGAGAAGGCAAAACTTAATAGTGACCTCCTTACTATTACACGGTGGCATTCATTGGCTAAGTCGGGGAGAAAGATATCCACGGCCGATATACAGAGTTGTTTTACATGTACATGTAAGCAGTGTTAGATGTACATGTAAAACAGTGAACAGTAGACTGCGCATACCTCTTCCCCGCCCCGAAGCGTATCCCCTCTCAGAGGGAGATAGGCTACGCTATCCGCTGCATAGCACTTCTCCCCTCTCCCTTCTTTTCAACTCTCCCTTCAATTCAAATTCCCGCCTGCTTCTTCTGAATAAACTCCGTTGGAGTGTATCCGTAAAAGCTTTTGAAAGAGTTAGAGAAATACGAATGACTGTTGAATCCAAGTAATGCTGCAACTTCGGACACACTCATATCCGATTCTTTCAACATCTTCGCAGCTATTTCAAGACGTTTGTTACGAATCAGTTCGGTAGGTGAGAGTTCAGTAATAGACTTCAATTTACGGTACAGATTGGCCCGGCTGATACCAATTTCCTGGCAAAGCATTTCTACTCCCAGATTCTGATCTGAGATATTCTTTTCAATCACTTCAAACAGTTTCTGTGAGAAGCGTTCATCGGCAGAAACAACTTCTATCCCCATTTCATCAGGAGAGAAACGCTTACCATACAACTTCTTCAGCTTTGCCCTACTCTCCAATAAGCTACGAATACGCAATCGCAACACATCCATATTGAAAGGCTTGATAATATAATCATCCGCTCCGGCAGAGAAACCTTCTTTGATATGCATCACCATAGAGCGCGCCGTCATCAAGATCACAGGAATATGACCGATGCGCACATCATTCTTTATCATAGCACACAGTTCGAGCCCATTGCGTTTAGGCATCATGATATCACTCAATACCAAATCGGGAAAATGACTCACTGCTTTCTCATATCCCCTTACTCCATTGGAAGCTTCTATGATATCATAATCATTCTCAAGGGACTTATGAAGGTACTCACGAACGTCTTTATCATCTTCCACCAACAATATTTTATACTTCTGCCGTGCAAAATCTTCCGGAGCAGAAACACCGGGAGCAGATACAGGAGGAGCAGCAGGTGCCACCGTTACTGATTCTGACATTTCCGTTCCACCATTAGTCATATCCAATGAGTCAGACTGAGAATCCATGATACCCTCTTCACCTGTAGAAGTATCTATTTCTTCTTCTTTAAAAGCCATAGGGCTGATGGGTAATACCACGACAAAACAAGCTCCCGGATGATCCATATCTTCAATAAAAATACCTCCACGGCATAACTTTACAATCGAATACACCAAGCTCAGCCCGATACCTGTACCGGGGACATTAGCAACTGTAGACTCCGGAACCTGATAGAAAGGAATAAATACTTTATCGCGCTCTTCTTTAGAAATTCCCTTACCGGAGTCCTCTATTCGTAACATTAAATAACGCATTTCGTTACAATCAGCTTTATGGCAAACCTCACTCCGGTAACGCTCGTTCAACTCTTCATAAGAGTAACTACGTACCAGCATCTTTATTTCCTTACCGGCAGGAGTATATTTAAAGGCATTGGAAAGTAAGTTGAATACGAGTTTTTCCAATAAAGATTTATCATACCAGGCATCTATCTCCTCCGGTTGGCAATCAAGACGGAAATCTATCTCATTCGTTTGTGCTACCTGACTGAAAGCATAATAGATCTCCTTTATAAACTCACAGACATTCCCTTTACTGGCACGTAGTTGCATATTACCTGTCTGATTCTTCTGTAAATCCATCATCTGATTGACGAGTAATAATAACTTCCGGGCATTCTTATAAATAATCCCCAGACGTTCACGCAGTTCACTGGGTAACCCCACTTGTTTTACCATCTCTTCAAACGGAGTGATAATAAGCAACAATGGCGTACGAAGTTCATGTGAGAAATTAGTAAACAGGCGGAGTTTGGCCTGATGCAATTCTTCCTGCTGCTGTTTTTCAAACTGCTCTACACGAAGGTTCTCACGCAAACGACGGCGGGCATTCATATAGAACAAAATAATATATATCACGCAAGAAAGTAATAATAAGTAAAATACATATGCATACCATGTAGCCCATATAGGCGGATGAACAACGATGTGTAACGATCGACCTTCGTTATTCCACAGTCCGTCATTGTTGGACGCGCGAACATGAAACGTATATTCACCCGGACGCAGATTAGTATAATAAGCCGAAGTACGCCCTCCTGCTTCATTCCAGTCTGTATCATATCCTTCCAGACGATAGGCATATCGATTCATATTGTTAAATACAAAGTTCAGTGCCCAATAATCAATAGATATATTATTCTCATTATAAGAAAGGTGTATTTCGGACATATCATCCAACACACCAGAGAGTATACCGGAAGCATCCCCCGGAGAAACAGGTTGATTGTTAACACTTAACTGTTCCAGTACGATAGGCGGAATATAACTGTTGACCTGCATCCTCAAAGGCTGAAAAGTAATAAAACCATTGTTTGCCGTAAAGCAGATTGTGCCATCGGGCATAGATGTTCCTCCGTGTAGCGTAAATTCACGAACATCGACACCATTCCCTCTCTCGTAATTGTGCACTTTACCAGTCTTAGGATTATAAACAGCCACTCCCAGTGACGTACTCATCCATAAATTACCATCCCTCCCGATAATGAGTTTACAGACATTATTATCCAGCAAACCTTCATGTTTCGTCACACAAAGATCAGCACCATGTTCCGGATTAAAACGGAAAATACCACTGCCATAAGTAGAAATCCAGATATCCCCCGACTTAGTGCGATCTATACTGGAAATATAATTGCCCGGTATGAATCCTTTGTCAGAGGGTAAAGTATCTTTCCGGTAGTTATCCACCACTCCGGTATTCATATCATAACGATAGATTCCGGTAGAACGGGTACCGATCAGCATGACCCCTTCACGCTCCTCAAAAAGGCAACGAATACCGGACATACTTATTTTCCGCCCCTGTGCATCTTTAAAAGTATCTAATACCTTTCCATCTGGTGTAAAACAAGTCAATGCGGATTCACGCCGGATAGTAGATGCCCAGAGATTACCCTTGCTATCACGAAGCAACGAGTAAATCACTGCCGATTCAGGATATTTATAGAATAACGAAAATTTACGAGAACGAAGATCAAAGCGATAAATTTCGCCAAAGGCTGTCCCGCACCAAATGTAATCATCTTCCGGCAATACAGTCTTTATTATATTCGAATTATGAAGGGAAGGACCGGTACGATCAAGCAAATAAAACTCTGTATACAGAGTTTCCGGATTGTAATTCAACAACCCATGTCCTTCTGTGGCAAGCCACAAACTACCATCCTTGTCGGCACAAGCCGTACTATAAATACCGGTTTGTATATTCAGCCTGTATCCGGGATCATGACGTACAAAACGGTTCATCAGCTTTGAAAGCATTGTAATGCCCCCGGAATATGTACCAATCCACAGTATTTTAGCACTCGAAAGACAAAAGGCATAAACTGAAAAATGTCCCAATGAATGCCTGTCTCTACTGTAATCAGCCACCTTCTCTATATTGCGGGTAGTAAGGTTAAGTGCAAAAACACCATCATAAGTACCGATAAGCAACTGTCCGTCCCACTCCACAAGACAACGGACAAAATCATTTTTCAAACCACTGTTTTTACTTGTATAATGAGTTATACGGTTATTGCGCAAGTCAACGCAATTCAAGCCATAGAGGTGACAGCCTACCCATATCTGCTTCAGATGATCTTCATAGATACTTGAAACGGCATTATCAGACAACGCCAGATTAGTCTGTTGCGAATAATGACTGATGACTTGCATTTGTTGGTCGCAGACATAAACCCCATCATCATGGGTACCTATCCAAAATTTACCCGATGAGTCTTCAAATATGACAGAAACACTGATCAATCCATCTTTATCTGCAATTTCAACCGGATAAAAACGATCTTCATCCGGATGATATAGAAAAATCCCCTTACGATTCCCCACCCACACACGTCCGGAGTGGTCAACGAGAACAGATTGGATTGCATCTCTCAACATACCTTTATCGTCCAAATAACGACGAATACGATTCGTGTGCTGGCAAAGACGATTCAGTCCATAACTGGTTCCTATCCAAAGTGCACGACCAGGTTCTTCTGCCAAAGAGAGAATATCGCTATTAGTAAGACTCAATGAGTCAGACGGATTCTCCTGATAGACAGTATACTCTTTTCCATTGTAGCGATTTAATCCATTCTTAGTCCCCAACCATATATAACCTCTAGAGTCCTGATGAATGACTCTGACAGAGAGTTGAGAAAGTCCCTCATTTATATGCGGACTATAATAAAAAGAGTTCCGGATATCCTGTGCCAGGGTATAAGACACACCTGTCAACAACAGGTACATCAACAATAGTGTTTTTCTTAGCATAGTTATAGTTTCGATAGATTAATACATAGCAAATGTAATAAAAACCTATAAATAGCAAAACTCTCCTTTTACATATATTCAAAAAGAGAAATGAAATGAGACGATAGTTATAGAAAAAGAGACAGAAACTATAACTCTGTTTCCGAAAAAAGAGACAAAACCATCGTTCCTATTTAAAAGAAGTACCGGAAAACAAAAATATCCCGGTAAAGAAAGTACATCTTACCGGGATAAAGGAAAAGTGAATGATCAAAGTTTTATAGTTTCACCGTCATAGTTTGTCCTTCACTAATGGTTTTCTTTATAGTTTTCTTTCCATTGATAATTGTAACCGCCAATTTACTACCAGCACGTTTCACCTGTATATCAAAATCAGCACCAAAGGCACGCACATGATTCAAATTGGCATACTCCCACTCTTGCGGAAGACGCGGAGTCATTTCAAAACTACGCAGACCTGTGGGGCGAATTCCAAAAAGCCCTTCTGTATAGATGCGGCAATAAAGACCACTCTCAGCTGAGAGATGACGCTGGTTACCTTCGGGCCACGCCTCAATAGCATACGGCACATGATTACCCAACAAACGGCGATGAGAATACTTCTTGAGAAATGCCATACCACGACCTACTTCTCCTGCAGCAATTGTACCACGAAGTGCATAGAGAGTAGAACGATCCCAGAAAGTTTCCGTACCAGCCTGAGTTAACAGTCCGTCGTCTGTCCAGAGGCGAGGTGAGAAAAGAGCATCAATAGTACCTGCCGCACGAGTATAAATACCCACAGTAAGCGGCATACAGATCCAGGAACGAAGAATATCATTTCCTTCATAGTATCGATAACTGGGAAAACCTTCTATGTCATAGCCAAAGTGTGATTCAATGGCCTGTTCCAAATCATCAGCCTGACGGGTATAGGTTTTGATTTGTGCAGAAGAAATGCCCAGTTCACGTCCCAAAAGAGCAGCAGAACGTAACGCGTCATAATAGAGTGAGGAAGTACAAAGATTGGCATCTCCCGCAGGAAAACGATTTTCAAGTTCATCAGAGTTAGAAGCTACTACACCGGCCGGTGTCAACTTACGATGACAGTATTCCAGACACCATTCGATCAGAGGCCATAACTCCCGGGCTTCTTCTTTATTACCACGGGCAAGAGCATACCGGGCAGCACCGTAAGCAATCATAGCACCATCTCCCCGGTCTTTGGCTCCATGCCAGGTTCCTACTCCTTCGGAGATAATAGAACTGGGAATAGGACGGTATTCGTCATTCATAAAACGGGCAAAATGCCGGAAAGAGTTCAAAGCAGACTCATTACCTATTTCATATCCCAGATAAGGAAAGAAAGGATTGATATACTCAGCCTGGTCATTGGCCCAGATGGCTGCATAGTATGCTTCACCACCGGGACCATGCATCAGACCTCCTTTTGTACGATAGATACTTTCGGCTCCACGCAGCTTGGCAAAAGCGAACATACGATTTAATACAGGATCGGGAGTATCAAGGACAAGATTGTTCCACCATTGATTGATCAGTGCCTGACGTCCGGCACGTTCTGATTCAATATTAATGCGGGCCAATGCTGCATCACCTGCTTTACGACCGGAGAAGATGGCATAGAACTCGAGTTTACCACCTGGTTCCACCTTAAAAGTTCCGTTTTTCGAAAGAGAGGCCTCAATGGTATAAGCACCATAAACTCCGGCTTCCTCGGGAGTATTGTACGTCACTTTCCACTCAGGAACACGCATTGTGACAGGGTGTTCTCCAGCATTGGTAAAAGAATATTCCTCACAATAATAGTCATTATTGGGTGAAGGATACAGGGTCCGGGTCAGTTGAATAGCATTCTCTACTTCTTTCCGGCTACGGATGTAACCAAAAGAACTATGAACGGTCATGATACCATTGAAGGTAATATCGCTGACGCGTTCATTTAACAAAGTCTGATCGTCAATAGTGACCATGGCTGGGATATTGACTTCAAAACGCTGCTTGAGATTGTTTTGTGTTTTATTGGGTTGCATACGAAGCATTGGGAACACAAGGCTGCGATTGAGGTGAAAAGCCCGGTCGGCATCTACTCCGTAACGAAGAACAACGGAAAGACGCTGTCCACTCATTTCAAGATGATCATAATGGGGAATGTCTTCTTTGATTTGCCAACGAATAGAGCCTTCGGGAGTGATATCCCAACGGTCTTTATTCTGTGCCGAAAGGGTTAATCCGGCAAGGACAAAGAAAAGAGATAGAGAAATTAGTTTTTTGTTCATCATAATTATTATTTAATGGGTTATAAATATCATTCAACAGGCAATCTGCCAGTCTCCACTTTGCCTGTTTACAGTCTACGCCTTGCCTGCATGCAATATAGGCGTAGGTTCATGCAGGTAAGGGGTTAACTACAAACAGACTTTACAAGATGTAAACGGAACATCAATTGTGCAAATTACGCAAATAAATTTGTAAGAATTGCGTTCCGTCGAAGATAAATAATGTAACAATCAAACTGCTTTGTGCCGACGTACCTTCCCCCGCCCTTTTGAGCCTTCCTCTTTCCGGGGAAGATGTAACAACACAGCGCAGCCCACTGTCAATTGTCAATTGTCCACTGTCAACAGAATCACTGCACTCTCAAACTGATTGCTGAGCGGATTTGCGATACCAGCTGTCATCAACTCTGCTCCAGTGAAAATCTTACCATTGCCTGCAAAACGGGAAGTCTGTCCTTTCGGAAGGCTCACTTCTGTAATACGATAACGTTTATTGGCATCCAGCCCATTTAATAGAATGGCAGGAACGTTACCATCTTCCGTCTGATAAATATAAACAACCGCACATTCTTTATTTTCAGAAACATAACTCAATGATGCTACCGGCTGTTCATACGGAGAAGCCAAACGGTACAGATCACCCTGCATCACCAACGGACGGATACTTTCTTTATAAAGTTTCACAGCAGCAGCTAGTTGTTCACGCTCTTCGGGAGTAGCTTTATCCAGTGCCAGATCGATACCGAAAGAGCCACTTAATGCCACGTCAATCGCCATCTTCAGATGACGTTTACCCATACGCGTCACATGTGCCGAGATAGTACTTGCCGGAAAAAAGTGAGAAAAGCCCCACTGAATCTTGATACGTCCCAACGGATCAGTATTATCACTCGGCCAGAAACTATGAAAGTATTGCATTGAACCATAATCCACACGCCCCGAACCTCCGGCACAAAGCATTGCCATCACATCCGGAAAACCTTTTGCAAAGCGATCCATCAACCGGTAAAGTGCCCAGTTGTAATCTATCAACAGATGACTTTGCTTGTCCGGCTGCAAATAGGTAGAACCCGGCTGCGTCACATAGCGGTTACAATCCCACTTCACATACGAAATATCCGGATTGGGACGTAGTGTTTTGTCTATCACCTCCCATTCATACTGTTGCACTTCAGGACGTGTCAGGTCGAGTATCTCCTGATGACGCCCCAGAATCGGTTCACGCTTCTGCTGGGTAATAATCCATTCAGGATGTTTATTATAGAGTTCACTTTGCGGGTTTACCATCTCCGGCTCCAACCAGATACCAAAACCAACTTTACGTTTCAAAGCTTCTTTGGCTATATAAGAGAGTCCGCGTGGAAGTTTTTTTGTAGATACTTCCCAATCACCCAGGCCATGTTTGTCGTCATCACGAGAATAGGATCCGTTACCAAACCAGCCATCATCCAATAAAAAGAGTTCGGCACCAATTTGGCGTGCACCATCAAAAAGTCCTTTCAGACGTTCTTCATCAAATGTACAGTGAGTTGCTTCCCAGTTATTGAGTAATACAGGACGTTTTTTTTCCGCATCACGGATACCGTAAGCACGTGCCCAACGATGAAATTTACGACTAATATCACCTTTCCCCTGTTTACTGTAAGCATAAAGAATAGCAGGTGTAATGAAGGTATCACCACGTTCCAGATGATACTGCGAACCGACCGGATTGATACCTGTCAACACGCGAAGATTATTATTCCAGTCAACCTCAAAGGCAAGCTGAAAACTACCCGCCCATTTCAGAGAACCGGCAAGCACTTCGCCCTTATTCTCATCTGCTTCACCATTAAGAGAAAGAAGGAAAGAAGGAATACGCATCTGATTGGCACGTATGCCAAGCTTGGAATCAAGAACTTTAATACCCGTAGTAAGCTCTTCCTCGGCAAGAGTCGCTTCACGTTTATAATTACCTATGAATTGAGTAAGCCGGTAATTCTTTGCTTTCAGTACAGGAGATGCAGAAGCATAGCGATAAAGTATCACCTTGCCTTTTTCGTTGTGTGTGATTGTGTTCCATATCTCCATCATACTGGTAGATTCATAACACTTGATGTAAATATCTACAGAGAAAGGATAAGCAGGATCTTTCAGAGAAATAACGGTTTGCGTAATGCCGTCACCCAATTGCTCCGTCTTATGATTCGTATAGAGCAATTCCGTAGAGGTATTACCGTCTACATGAGTAGCCTGCAAAGCTGGTTCAGTTAGTACACCATTACCGTAAGGCGGAAGAAACTCCCACTCACGCGAAGGCATTTTAACGGGAACTGTTACCTCTTTAGTTACATCACCAAAAGCAAGCTGATAAAGGCGACCGTCAGTACCAACCATAAAAGATAGTTTCAGGTCACCAGAAGTAACATTAAATAATTGTTTCGCTACAGGATTGTCATCTGCTGCCCAAACTAACAGAGGGCATACAGATAAAAAGAAAAAGAGATAGATGTATTTCTTCATTTTAGTTGAAAATTAAAAGTTTATTCAGTTGAAAATTGAAAGTTGAAAATGAGCTGCGCTGTACCGATACACCTCCTCCGCCCTTCGGCCCCCCTCTCAGAGGGGGATGTGCTGCACTATCATCTACATAGCAACTGTCAATTGTCAACTATCAATTGTCAATTGTCATAAATCGCCAAGTCACCTTTCCTACTGAGTCCGGTTTTCCTTTTTCAGCTTTCGAAATAGTACCCTTCAGTTTACCGTTCTTTTCACGTACCACATTAATATCTCTCCATGCGTATACTCCCTTCTCATAATCAAATGTTTCACCATCATCATCATACAGACGATAAGAGCCATTTGCTTTCCCATAGTGACGAATTTCCAGGTTCACTTTTACTCCCGGTTTCGGTGCATGAAGCATCGGCTCCATCATCGGAATGATAGCTCCGTCTTTCACATATACAGGAATACGATCCAGTCCCGGAGTTGCTGTTATTGTCTCTCCATTACCAACATATGCACCGGTATAAAAATCATACCAATCACCCTGTGGCAGTACGACTTTACGCTCCGTCTGCCCCTTAAACATAGGTGCTACCAGTAAATATTCACCTGCCATATATTGGTCTTTTATTTCTTTAGTCACGGCTTCCAGATAGGGATTATCTTCCAAACTCTTCTCCTTCAGTTCTGTTGTTACCGCCGCATCCGGATTGAATCCGGCTTCCAGACTCATACCACGGAAAGGAGGAATACCATCAAAATGATAACGCGCAAATTCCGTATACCAGTAAGGCATCATCTGCATACGAAGCAACGCATACTCTTTCACTTGTTCGGCAACCTCCGGAAATGTCCAGGGTTTCGTACCACTACTCCACGCATTAATCATTGCCATCGGAGAAAAAACAACTGACTGGAAACGGCGTAACCAATCTTCCGCAGACTTGGAGCTACGTACCTCCGGAGTCCACAATACCCCACAATATCCGGAGTTGATCAATGCTGTAATAAAGTCCGGGTGACTATAATAATCATTATAAATAACATAAGGCATAGAAGATGCTCCGGCATTTGATGCACGCACCAAACCGAATGTACGTTGATTGCGTGCCTTGTAAAGCTCAGCTGTTGTGCGCTGTACCCAAAGCCCATAAGTCTGCCTCATCTGTTCGGCAGATACTCCCGAAGGAAAAGTAGCCACATCCGGCCAGAGATAGTAATCATATCCGTCTACTTCGTCTACCTTATAACCACTTACACCTATACCTACATGCTCTTTATTCAGTTTATTTTTCCATAAAGAGCGTGCTTTCTCACCAGCCAAATCGGGAACAATACCGCACCACACCGTATGTGAACCACTTACAGGATACATATCCTTATATAGCTTTGAATCAGGAGACACATACGGGTTTGTCCACAGATTGATACGCACGCCTTTGTCGAGCATGTCCTTTACAAAACCCGAAGGATCGGGATAACGCGTAGCATCCCATTCAAAGGTGCAAGGGTATGCTTTGCTTTGCCATCCCGGCTCCAGACCAATAAAGTCCAATGGATATCCCTGACGTTCAAATTCATCAGCCTCTTGTTTTACTTGTTCGGCAGTGTATAGCTTTTGCGTACGTTGTGTAAAACCGAGTCCCCAACGTGGAGGTAACGTACCGCCACCACAGAAAAGGTTGTAACGACGTACTACATCCATTGGAGTAGGACCGGCAAAAAGATATATCTCTGTCCCCGGTGCAGGTACAAGAATAGAAACCGCATCCGAATAAGGGCGTGACGACCAGGATTTATCCGTATTACGATCTTTCGCTACCGGAGCATTGGGACTGTCTTTCAGTGCACCACTTCCGGCATATACGGTAATATAACGTGCCGAATTAATAAATACACCATAGCCCTGGCTGGAAACATAAAAAGGAACCGGAGCATGCGTACGTCCATTGTCCTTACCACCGTAATGGTCTACATGCAGATTCAGGATTTTACCACGTTGATGTACAGTTTGGAAGTTAAGTCCAAAACCATACAGTTGCTCTTTTCTCTGTAAGGGAATACGCAAAGCTGTCTGACCATCTTGAATATCACCTTTTATTTCAGAAGCAAAAGCAGGTAACGTCACCTCCGGTAAACGGCTGAAACCTTCCATTTTAGGAGTAGTACCTGCCACTTGCAACAATGAATAACTCTCGGGAGTTCCTACAACTCCTTTCCAGACACCGGGAGCCACCTGTTCCCAGCTTATTTGTGCAGCAAGCTGCGCGACTGTCCATATGGACAGGACAAAGGTTACAATGTATCTTTTCATTTTTATAATTATTTAATTCAATTGACAGTGAACAATTGACAGTTGACAGTTACTGTGCAGCGTGACAGCGCAGCCAACTGTCAACTGTCAATTATCAACTGTCAACTATTATCTAATCGTTCCCGCAAACCCACCGTTTGCCAATAACTTCACTTTTACTTTTCCATCTACTACAGAGATTACTTCGTTTCCGAAAGAATCTTTATCTTTCCCATCAGTAATCCACGTAGAAGACAACTCCTTACAAGCCTCCGGTAAAGAGAATTCTAACTCGCGATCTTCATTTTTTCCGTTGATACCACCCACATACCAGACTTTTCCTTTACGACGTGCTACCACTGCAAAATCTGACGGATAACCTGCCAACAATTGGCTTTCGTCCCAAACAGCAGGCACATCTTTCAAGAAGAGTTTGGGCATACGCGGCAATTCTTCATATGCCTCTATTCTATCTGCATAACACTGAAAACCGGATTCAAAGACCACGGCAAGTGCCAGTTGATGTGCTACCGTTGTCTGGCGGAT
The DNA here is from genome assembly GCF_019734355.1 of Bacteroides sp. K03. Classification (NCBI taxonomy): domain Bacteria; kingdom Pseudomonadati; phylum Bacteroidota; class Bacteroidia; order Bacteroidales; family Bacteroidaceae; genus Bacteroides; species Bacteroides sp. K03. The sequence continues at coordinate 99,764 of NZ_JAASHC010000014.1, read as the reverse complement.
AGCCGGTATCCCCTGCCGTACCTTATCGGAAAAAGTAACGGGTGTATAATCCATTGAACCCACTACATTCCGCGTGAAAGGTACAGTAGCATTGTGTTCTGCTGCCCGGTCACAACGCTCCTGACGTCCTAATGTCTCTGCTCCGCGTATGGCTTCTGTAGTCATCAGATTAGGATAGGTCCGTTCAAATCCACGGGGCAAAGTTGCTCCATGTAAATCAACAAGCAAATAGAATTCAGCAGCATCTTTTAATATAGCCGGATAAAGCTGAATGATACGTTGTTTATCCGTATCGAAGAAATCTACCTTTATACCTCTTACTCCCAACCTGCTGATACGTTCCATTTCTGCCCGACGCAATACAGGATCGGACATCAGACGATGTGTTGGAATGCTATCTGTCTCCCTTCCTGCACCGGAATGATACCATAGCCAAACGCCTACTCCTTTTTCTCCGGCATACTTCACCACATCTTCCATCGTACCTCCATTACCCATTCGCTGCCATCCGGCATCAATCAATACATACTCCCAGCCCATCGCATGATTAAAGTCCACATACTTTATCTGCGTCTTATAATCACGGGTTGTTCCACCGGCATACCACCAACTCCAGGAAGCACGTCCCGGAAGTACCCAGGAATCATCACCTATCACTGACGGCGGATTCAAATGAGCAACCATCTGTGTACGGAAAACCGTATTCAGTTCCTTACCCACGATAATAGCACGCCAAGGCGTATACCAAGGGAATGTAGAAACAGGCTCTACCGCATCCGAAACAACAGGTTCTTCTATCTCAGGAAAACGTATCTTATATGCTTTGTTTTTCCCCGAGTTATCAATATGTGTAGCTGGATAAGAACCGTCCAAATAAGCCTCAGTAATCATCATCCAGCAGTCATTGGTATTAAAAAGCATCGGAAAAGCCCAGCCACGACCGTGGGAAGCTTCGGTGTTGATAGCAATTCCGTTCTTTGAATACTGCTCGTAACTTGGTTTGTGACGTTCATTCCAGTCATACGGATGAATCCATGCTTTGCCGTTGGCAGGTACTGAAAATTCTGTTAACTCATCTGTTATCGTATGTTGTTTCCCATCATCCTCTTGTGTAAAGGCGTAACGGAAGGCAATACCATCATCGTATGCCCGTACAATCAACTGAAAATTGTCAAAAGGAATCGTCATCTCCCGACAAGCATTAACAGTCCGGAGTTGTTTGCCTGCCTTCAGCTCATAAGGTTCATTAATTGTTTTCACTACTGCTTTTCCAACGGGGCGCGCATCTTTCCCATATTCTATCCCATCCATCACAAGCCCGAGACGGGAAGGATTGATTACTAATGAGTCACCACAATAAACGGAATATTGAAGTATAGTTGTCCCTTCACCTTCCGGTACCTGTGTTGCAACAAAGCGTACTGCACCATCGGGTGAAGCCAACGTCCACTCTTTCTCAGCCCGGCATCCCAGACAACAAAAGAGAATTAACGAATAAAAGATTGCTTTCATAATATTTTGTCTTTATTTGTATATTTCCATATCACCATCCTCACAAATAATCTCAGGACGTGCATCGGGATTCTTTAGTTCAAAGGTTACGTTCTTTAGTTTCAATCCGCGTACGTGACGTGCCCAAACACCATAAGCCGGAATCTTCGGGCCAAAGGTTTTTACTTCCGGATACTGGTCTATTGCCTCCGGCACTTTAGAGAGAGCATCTTCGGAAGTTCCCGTACCGAGCAGACGAATCTGTATATTTTCAAGTGTCAGATTAGTGATGTAATGTCCTGGAATACCAGTAATAAGAATACCGGAGGGAGGAGTGAGCTGTGCTTTATCAGCAGCTACAACTTTTACATTCCGGATCGTGACATTTTCAAATACCCCCACCGGTTGTTGTGTATCCTGTCCTTTACGAAATACACTCAAACGGGCACCGAGACGGAAAAGCATCGGAGTGCGTACTTCTTCCATCGTGATATCTGAGATTTCGACATTACGCAGGTGAGCTCCGTCTACCGAGAAAAGCTTGATCCCTCCATTCTTTGTATCATAAATGTGACAGTTACTGATACGAATATTCTCGAAACCAGCCATGGATTCCGTACCCATCTTAATACCAGCCTGATTACTTTTGAGCTTCATATTCTCTACAACGATATCATCACATCCCATTTTACTGGAAGTTGTCTTGAAGCAAAGTGCATCATCACCACTGATTATATCACAATTGCTGATACGCACATGCTGACAACCGTCGATATTAATTCCGTCATTGTGTGCAACCCCGAAACTACGAATCGTTACATTGTCTATCTTCACATTGTGACACTGAAAGTAGTGGGAAGTCCAAGCACCGGCATACTTCAAGGTAACATCACGTACAGTTACCCCTTCGCAACGTACCAGGCGAAGCAAAAAGGGACGAAGTCCCCAACGCTCACCCTCGGGGCGTGTATCCACTTTGATGTGTCTTTCTTTTAGTGCAGAGCCCTGACCGTCGATACTGCCTTCTCCTTCAAGAGTGACATTCTTTGCGTCAACAGCCACCAACAATGCCCAACCGACATCAATGCCCAAGCCTTCCGTAAAAGGATCGAGATTATCATAGGCTTTATAATCCGTAGTACCCAAAATCAAAGCATCCTTTTCCAAATGCAAGGTCACATTATCTTTCAGTACAATCGTAGCCGAAAGATAGGTACCAGCCGGAACGAGTACCGTGCCACCTCCAGCCTTATGGCAGGCATCGATTGCCTTTTGAATAGCAGGAGAATCCAGCTTCTTCCCATTACCACGGGCACCGTATTTCTTCACATTAAAAGTTTCTGCAGATGCACCTGTAATCAGGAACAGCATCGTGAATAGAAAAATACAGAGTCTTTTTGTCGTCATAAGTTGTGAGTTTTTAGTTTATAAGTTTTTTAGTTTCTTCTCTCTCGCTACCGTTACCGAATAAATGCGATTGCTACGTTTTCCCAAATGTTCCAACTTCATAGAATTCTTTCCGGCAGTCAATGTCACCGGAAAAGCAAACTCTCCTTTTTTACTACCCGACGTAGCCAAATAACCAATATTCTCACTTACCAACTGATCGTTAAGGTATAGGTAAGAAGGTACCGGACTACCACCCGAATAAGAAAACAACAAATAATATTCTCCTGTTACAGGTACGTCAATCTGCCATGTCAGCGCTCCTTTAGAACTCCCTTTTTCACCCCGAAACTCTGCAAAGCCTCCGGCTTCAACAACGGCAGAACCTTCGGTTTGTGCTTCTTTTACATCATAACAACGTGTATCTGTAAAACTCCTGACAACCAGTTTCTGTGCAGCTTGCACCATTCCACCTTTCTTCACAACCAGTTCATACATTAATGATGTCTCCGGTTTCACTACACAAGAACCGTTGGCAGCCACAGTCTCTCCGTTCAATAAGACCTCTTCTCCATTTGATGTTTTCCAATACAAAGTGACGGGTTGATCTTCTATTTGGGAAATACAGTCGGAATAAAAATATTCAATAGCGGGACGCCCTGCATCCAGAGGAACACGATAAAGTTCAATCCCTTTGCCTGTCTTCAGATTACGCGAGTACATACGGTCATCCGGGTTGTTCCAGTGTTCATGTACACCCAGGCTCTTCTGTGCCCGTCCTTCATATCTGATTCCTGAAGGAGGATTTCCTATATTCGCCGCTTCATGCATAAAGTTGTCTGCATTGGCAGCAACAGGCATCTCCGAACGTATAAAATCCAGTACCACCGACTCTATAGCTACCTGATCATTGGAAGCCAAAAAACTTGATGTCCATCCGTCATTAAAGGGAGCGCGTTTGAAACGAACAGCACGCCCGTTATGAATAGGATTCACATACATAGCATCTACAATGTATACAAGCGTGTTTCCTCCCAAACGTTCATGTGCCATCAAATCAACAATGCTATTATATGTTCCCATCCCCCGAAACTTAGACCAGTCGCGGATGGACAGATGCAAAGGAGAAACATTGCCAATGGAGCCGAATTGATTTTTACCGGTAGCCGTTATTCCGGTCTGCCCTGCACTGTCCTTCCAATTGTCAGTAGGACGGGAATGCCGCTTCATCAATGCCATATTAATCATATAATCCGCCTCATAGGCAACACGTGCCAAACTCATTGCACCCGGATCGGTTATTTCACTTGAATAGTGAATGATATCGGGTACAAAACCTCCCCAATTCTGATAAACCACATCGGGATAAACCGGTTGCAGGTAAGTATAGATGGCAGAGATACCACGGCGCTGTGCATCATATACCGTAATGCAGTGCTGAGGTACGTTCATTATATCGACCAACTGATGCAGAAGTGCATAAACAGATTGTGGAGTAGCATCTATTATATTGCTTCCGCCATTATCATTCAAATTTACTTTTATAGCTATTTTTTCTCCTTCTTTATATCCTGTAGCCCCTTTACCTTTTTTCTTATTAAAGGTACGGAACAGTTCATCCCAGGCACGGTCTATTGTTTTTTGGTGGGTCAGCGAAATGATGACTCCCTCCATCATGTCACATACACGGGTCTGACTGTTATTATCCGCATCAGAATAAAGTCCGTGTTCACCATCCCAGACCGCTGCCTGCGGATCGTGTGCCCAAGCTACACGTCCCGGATGAATCCCCCGCGCCACTCCCATCGGTGTATTGGGTTTATCTGTCGGAGTAAAAGTACCCATATCCGAACCATTATCTATCTGCTTACCAATCGCCTGTCCGAACAAAGAATTATCTACCGACATTATATATAATGTACCCGAAAGTAAAACACCGGCAAAAAGTACAGCAAGCCCCTTATAGAAATGTCGTGAATTCCGGAGTTGAAGAAATTTCTTCCAGGCCCCCCACCCTAATAATGTACTACTGAAAAAAGCCAGAAAAGAAAAAGCCAGTGGCGCTGCCACTTGCTGACAGGGATAAGCAATGCGTGAAGGTTTAGGTACTACTCGAATGAGAAACCAGATTAGTGCCGTTAACCCCATTAATGGGAAGCAGATTTTAAGAACCACATTCTTTTTATTAATACCCACGATTCGTCCACTTCGGGGACAGGTTTTGAAAAACCAATTCTTTATCTTTTTCATATTATCAGATACATTAAGTTCTCACTTTATTACGTCACAAAAGTAGTTATATAAAAAAGAGACGATTTTAAGTATTCATTCAAATACTATAGAAATCGTCTCATACATCAATAAAAACACTTATTTCTTCTTATATACCAGTTCTATTCCGCCCACTTGTCCTAAATTGCGACTGTACTGTTTATCCACAGGATTATTCCAATGTTCCAATACACCAAGACTATGTACACCTGTTCCGTCCTGTTCGGGATCATAGAAAGTGCCGGATAGCGGATTATCTGCCAATGCTGCCTCCACAAGATACATATCACAGTAATTCACATCTGCCATCCGTGGAAATTCCGCACAAAGAAAATCAATACCTACAGCATCAATTGCTACAGGATCTTGTGAAGCAAACAAAGAACAGGGCCAATTGCCACCAAAGGGTTCCATCTTCCATTTCCCGGAAGGAGCACCATTCACCTTTTCTGATCCATAAAGCCCGTCAATAAGATAAAGCATGGTCTTCTGCCCCAAATCTTTGTGAGCGATATAATCAGTAAACGTCATATATCGCGGACGTCCGCCACGATCCTGATTAAAGTTATTATGCTGATTCTTACGGAAATTACGATCAATATCAGTAACGCCATACCAGTTTTTTGCACAAAGCGTAACACCTTGTCCTCCATGTCCTTTCAATAAAGCCATATTGATAAGATAATCGGCCTCAACAGCACAACGAGCCAGACCGCGAGCCAGTTTTCCATTATCAACCGAGTAAGGTATAGCATCGGAGATATAGGTTGATTTCACCCGTCCGTTACCCCCTTCATTATCCAGATAAGCTACATCAGGAAACTCTGCATGACATTTTTTAAATAAAGTATGAGTGATAAAGCGACTCGCATCAAACACCGTTATCTGTTGTTGAGGAATCCCCCCTTCGTATATCAGGCTACGCAATAAGGAAAGTACAAGATGCGGAGAAGCATTCAGTTCTTCGGAGTCATCATGCGAAAACGTATTGTTCTGATTGATCTTAATGGCAATCTTTTCTCCTTTCCGATATCCTTTACTACCTTTGCCATGTTCACGATTAAAGTAGGAAAACAGAGCATTCCATGCTTTCTCCTCACTTTTCTCACCTGTCAAAGAAAGAAGAGACTGTACCACTAACCAATTTGCATCCGACTGGTTAGTGTAATGGTCTTCATACCAAAAACCAGTACCTTTCTCCCATGTTGCAGCCCCGGGAGCATGTGACCAGACAACACGACCGGGATAAATTCCTTTTGCCGTACCCACCGGGTTATTCTTTCCCCATGCCATCTTCGGTTCACTAACAGGAAGAACGATTTGCGCCAGCATCTCTCCACTGTTCTCTATCATCATCATACTTCCGAAGAATATCAATAAAAAGAAAAACAACGTTGTATAAAGATAATGACGTGCATGCAATGCCTGCTTCATCTTCCGGTAACTGAACCATGCACCTGTAAAAGACAACAGATAGACAACAAAAGCAGACATCACAGGAGCAGCTGCCTGCATACAAGGATAGGTAGCCCGCGAAGGCTTAGGAACCACACGAACCAGAAACCAAACTGTAGAAGAGATACCCAACCCCCAAAAGAGGAAAATGTGATACCACCTGGCTCTGCTACAACTCTCAGCTTTCTGCCTGAAATAGAGATATATCTTCTTTATCATTTCTTTAACTATTAATTATAATAAGTACTGTATCCTAATTAAATGATCGCATCATTGAAACGCAGATTATCACAAATTCACGCAAAGAATATCGTCTCTCAAGTACAGCAAGCTATCTCATTTACGATAATCTGCGATCATTTGCGTTTTAATAAAACGCTATCATAGTATGAATTAAATTTGAAGTATTACTTAAGTAATAATACTTAGTGCTTCGTTACATATATTGTTATGCTCCATTACATATATCGTTATACCTCGTTACATATATTGTTAGGAAGGGTCCGCTCTGATGAGAAGAAAATCACTGTCTTATGTCTTCACAATTTATCAATTTCACTTCATCTTTATCCGATATTCCTTTATCCACCTGTAAGTTTTCTATCTCACCTCCTATCACATCATCCATCACTACAGCATAGCGTCCATCCGGTTGTTCGGAAGTAATATGACAATTTTTCAATAAGAAACCTTTGACGTGGCGTGCCCAAAACCCAAACGCCGGCTGTATCTTCAGGTCCCCTACATTATAGCGACCTACTCCTATCTCCGGTGGATATGCTTTTGCATCTTCCGAAGGGTGTCCTCCCTTTACTTTTAAACTTACATCGTGAAATTGCACATTATTGATATATCCTGTATGGTTCCCATCCGGCAGACGGAATGTCAACCCACCTTCCACTACGTCCGAATCAGGCAGTTTAAACCCTGCAATGATAGGAGTCGCTTTACTTTGTGAGCCGTCATAAGTTTTCCAACGGTCACCACGAAATGAACTACCACCATAGACCTCTTCAATATCCACCCCACAGATAACAATATTCTCTACCTGACCAATGTTAGAATTGGTTACAAGCAACTCCTTACGCACCACCCCATTTTCAGTGAAAGTAAACGGAGCAACATCAGCTCCCAGTACGCGCCCACGATTGGAAATAGAGATAAAGAAGGGTGCTCTTGTACGACGCATTACCGAACGGGAATGTATAGAACCTGTTTTACCGCTATTCAGATAAACATTCTTCACATGGCCACCATCATTGGTAGAAATAGAAAAACCCGCCTTATTAGCACCCAACACATATATATTATCTACATACAGATCCTGAATATCATCTGCCGTTTCTGATCCTATCTGAAAGAGATTACAGTTAGTATCTCCTACAATATTCCTCACCATGTAATGGCGTGCCGGACGGGTAAAGCCCAATGAACAATCCGAACCGGGTTTTACAATATCATCCGAACTTACTTTAGAGTAGATATTCGTTACTGTCACATCATTGCATGCCATAAAATCATAAATATCGCGAGCATTCTTTGTGCTATGTTTTGCAAAGTAAGTATCATGTACATGAATACCATCTGTACCTGTAGCCAACAACACAAAATGCCCTCCCTGATCAATGTGCAGCATTGTACTGTCACTATATAGCCTGTTATCTCCCTCTATATAATAAGGTCTATCTTTTTCCGGATCATACCACATATCCTTCTTTATATCCCATCCGCCAATCTCTACATTCGTACATAACTTTAAAGAAAACATTTTATCACTACGTTTCTCCGGAGAATTATTCATCACCTTATCTGAAGTTACAACATTACCATTACCGGTAATACGCCCCGTACCTACAATTTTTACATTGTCAATTCGTTCTCCAAAGAACATACAATTGCGAAAGAAAGTATGTCCTACATCTTGTTTCGTAAGATAATTTTCCGGGTCGGCATAAGGACGCGGGTCTGTGGGCGAGAGCCCTGAACGATAAGCACGATCACTAAACCAGGTTGTCTCGGGAGCATCGGCACCGGGTAATGCTTGTATCGTAGCATCACTATCCAGATGCAGCCACACATTACTTTGCAAATGGATAGTACGTACATTATAGGTTCCTTTAGTAAACCGAAGTATGCCACCTCCCAGACGGTTCATATTGATAATTGCCTCATTGATAGCTTCCGTATCATCGGTTACTCCATCTCCTTTTACACGATAATCTCTGATATCTTTTCGTCCGGTATAAAACCATACAATGTTGGATTCTCCTTTATTCTGTCCTCCTGTTACACGAAGTTTGAAAGCATACAGGCGATTCGGTTCCAATCCATTCGCAGCTGTTTCACGACTATCAGGAGTTACTTCCGCCCGGGCTGTTGTCCATGTATTCCCACCATCTGCCGATTGAAGCAGTTCTACAGAAGAAGCATTGTGAGGCGGAGTCCAAGAAAAAGAGGCATACGTATATTCCTGTCCGGGACGATACGCAAAATCACGTAACGGAGTACGTACAAGATCAGCAACAGTGGTTATGCCTTCCAGGTCTGCTACAGCAACAGGACTCTGTAACGCTTCCGGCTTCGAAGTTGTATAGATAGCTTCAAAGCGATTTATTCCTTTATGCACCGGAGCTACTCCACGAAAGCAGATCCGCAGATCCGGACCGTTTGAAGGCCGAAAATCAAGGCCACTAAACACAATCACCGTTCCCCGGTCACCTTCATCCCGCAGGATCACATTCCCCACTTTATTATATGAATAGTGAGTTCCGGTACGCCCTATCGATTGTTTAGGCAGATCACGCAATAACACTTCACCACGTCCTATCACGTTCACGGTTGTATTATCAAGTGTCACAACGATACCTGCCGGGACACGTATCTCTACCTTCACCATCGGACTGCGCTGTCCGGCCCGGAAATCAAGAACAATGTTACCCGGCGCATTTACTGTAGCCTGTTCCCGGTGCAATAACAACTGTGCCGGAAGAGCAGCATTTCTTATTCCAATCATCCACCGCCGGGTGACTTTTCCCTGTGGAGAAACTAATTCCATACAATCACCTTCCTGGGGCATTCTATCTACCTTGATATTACCATGCATATCCGTCACCCGGCAAACAGCTTTTTCCGATTCGGAAAAAAGTTCTACTAACTCAGTAACAGAAGGTAAAGTAGAGACCAATCCCTCCCCCTCGGGAGTATCTACTGTATATCGGTACGTCGTTCCGGAAGATAATAATAAAGAATCTGCTTTCAAGACCCAGGGAGTAAGCCCGGAAGCTGCCTGTGCACTCATTCCCAGACAACATAAAGCAAACCAAAGCACAGGTGTTTTTCGTGTAATAGAATTCATCATTCAATCCTCTAAAATAGTTTTAATTCTCAATTAACTTATCACAGCGGCAAAGCTAACGGAAAAAAGAAAAAAGCCTTTGCAGTGTTGTCGCAAAGGCTTTCAATTTTATATCATAAATGTAGAAACAAGAGTCAATAATTGAGCCAAACCTTAAATGAAGCTATCTTCTCCTTACTTACCAATATTTTGTCTTTGAATGGGGGAACGACCTCTACCACTACTTTGTTTTGAAAATAAGGCTCTATTTTACGGATAGCATTTATTTCTACAAGCGTCTGCCGGTTAGTACGAAAAAAGTTATCCGGATCCAATTGTTCTCCCAATTTATCCAATGAGAAATCTACAATATATTCTCTCCCTTGCCGGGTAACGGCGAATGTCACCCGGTTCTCCGAATAGAAATAGGCCACATCACTCACCGGAAGTGTTATCAGTCTTTCGCCCACTGAAATAAGAAAACGGGTACGATAGCGTTTCACCGGACTTGAAAGAGTACGTAACACTTCCAGCATTTCATTCTGATGACTAAATTCATTCTCAGGATACCGACTGTGTAAAGTATCAAATTTATCCAAAGTATCGGCTAAACGTTCCCGGTGAATCGGCTTTAATAAATAATCGATGCTATTGACAGTGAAAGCACGAACGGCATAAGTATCAAAAGCCGTTGTAAACACAATCATACTTTGAGGAGAAGCCCTCTCAATAAAGAGAAAAGAGTTACCATCCATCAACTGAATGTCCAAAAAAAGAATATCGGGATGTGGATTCTCACCAAACCACTCCACAGCCTCTTCAATATTGCCAGGCAACAAGAGTATCTCCCATTCCGGACGAAGTTCTGCCAGCATTCTGTTCAGTAAACGGGCAGCAGGTATTTCATCTTCAATTATAGCTGCCCGGACAATAGGGTTATTCATGCAACAATGGTATTTTAACAAAAAATAAATCGGATGTATGTTCAATAGTTATCTCTCTTCCACATATAAGACGATAACGAGAAGATAAATTTCTCAATCCTATGCCCGAGGACTGTACAGACTTTTTAGGACGAAGGCTATTGCTCACCACCAACCGGTCTTCTGCCTCTGAATAAGTAATAGAAATAACCATAGGATTACGAATAGAAATCATATTATGCTTTATTACATTCTCGGCAAGTAGTTGAAGTGTCAGTGGAGGCAATTTACTTTCCAACAATGATTCATCCAACCGACAATCTACACAGATACAATCGCCCAAACGGACACGATGCAGAAAAATATACGAATTAAGAAACTCCAACTCATCACTCAACGTTGTGAGGCGCTGCTGCTGGCATTGAAGAATATAACGATACACATCGGACAGGTGTTGTGTAAACTGTACGGCATTTTGAGGATTATACTCTATTTCAGAAATCAATGTGTTGAGGCTATTAAATAGAAAATGTGGATTGAGCTGGCTTTGCAAAGCCTGATACTGTGCTTCGATAGAACTTTCTTCCAAACTTCTGTTCCGCTTATAAAGTACAATGGTATGTCGATAGAAATTATTAGTTGCCGTCAATCCGATAATCACCATCTCTACCAACCAAACAAGTAAAAGTAACCGTATACCGGACCAGCGAATATAAAACAGGCGATCGACATCCGCCATCCACTTCAGACCTACGAACAACAGATAGTTCAAAAGAAATAATAATATCCCCAATCCGACATAATACAGTAATACTCTTCTACGCTTTTCAACAAAGAAAAGAAATCCGCGCTTTAACCATGAGTCTACCAGAATAATACAGAAGCCCATTGCATTGAAAGCCAGCATTACGCCAATGATAAAGCCCAATGAAGTAAAATCCAGATCGTCACGTTTAGGTAAATCCGAATAAAGTGCCAGCAGCAAATACGAGAAACATCCTAACCCGGAGAAAAGCAGGACATTCAATAACCGGACATATCGGGGATGAAAAGTTCTCATAAAACACAGGAATAATTATATAAGTACAAAGATAAACATTTATATTGATAACAGTCCCAATGCCCGTACAAATGCCGAATAACTGATCTGAGCGGTCAGACGCGACTGTACAAAATTCATTTGTGCCGTCAGATGAAACATTTGTGCATCCAATACACCATCAACGGACATCTTGCCTTCACGATAACGTTCCAGAGCCATATCTTCGTTCTCCCGAGCTTTCATCAGAGAGTTCTCTGTTAGTGTCACTCGCTCCACAGCCTGCACATAATTGTAGTAAGCCGATTGCACTTCAAGGCTCACCACATCTTTGACCTTACTGAAATTTTCTCTTGCGATAGCTACCCGATACTCTCCCGCTCGTTTCTCATTACGACGTTTTCCCCATTCAAATAAAGGAATACTGACTTTAGCATATACAGCGTAATTAGGATCAAGATCTGCTTTAAAATTATATCCCGGAGAACTATAACTACCATCTACCCCCACATAGAACTGTGGCAGGAACTGCGACTGATTGAGCTTCTGTGCCGATTCCTGTATTGAAATCTTATCTTGTGCCATACGCAATTCCGGCCGATTATTACCTGCCTGATTCATATAAGCAGGCAGACTACCAACCTCATGGATCGGAGATACCAATGTGTCAATCGGTATCATTAAATTATAATCAACTCCTATAAAAGAGTTAAGTGACATACGTGCCACCTCGTAGTTATTCTCTGCCTGCATCAACTGATAACGGGCATCATTCAATTTGACTTCTGCCATCAGCAGATCATTACGGTCTATCAGTTGTACTTCTACCCGCTCACGTACCACCTTGGTTAATTCTTCTACCGATCCGGTAAACCGGCGGGTAACCTTTACCATCTCATTACGTGCCACCGTACTCCAATAGCGTAAATCTGCTTCGTAACAGATATCAGACTTTATCATCTCCGATTGATTAAGAGCCAGACGACTTTCTGCCTCTGCTTTTTTCACTCCTTCGCGGATACGTCCTCCGGTGTACAACGGCTGAGTCAGTGAAACGGAAGCTCCATATTTCATGTGTCGCCCTTCAAATTGGAGTGGATTATCCAGAGAAGGTAAATCTAATGAAAGTTCTATCGGATTACCCGTATAATTGAAATTTGCTCCGGCAGAAAGCTTTGGCTTATATTCTGTTTTGGCAGATTTCTCCAACTCTTTACTTAAAGCAATATTCTTTTCGGCAGCTTTCATGTCCTGATTATATTGCAAAGCACGGTTACGATATTGACTCAGTAACTCGCTATGCTGCCCATAAACGGGAACAACAAAAAACATTGCCGATATTATTAACTGAAACACTTTCTTTTCTATATTCATAATTCCTTTTTTACATTATAAAATACAGCATACAACGCTGGAGTAATAAACAAAGTAAGTAATGTAGCAAATGTCAGTCCGAACACAATAGCTGCAGCCATACCTGCAAATACTACATCAAAAAGAAGTGGTACCATACCCAGTATGGTCGTTACCGCTGCCATCAATACCGGGCGTACACGTGACACGGTAGACTCAATAATAGCTGTATATGGTTTTACTCCGGTACGAAGCTGAATATTTACCTCATCCAGCAATACAATCACATTTTTAATAATCATACCCAACAATCCCAACCATCCTGCTATGCTGAAAAAGCCAAATTCCGTCCCTGTCACCAGCTGACCAAATACGACTCCTATTACTGAAAGTGGCAAAATCAGGAAAGTGATCAATGGCTGACGATAGTTGCGGAACAGGGCTACCAAAATAAGAATCAATAACAATAATGCCAGTGGAAAGAACTTCGTTAATGCAGCCATTCCTTCTTTCTGCGTTTTGTATTGTGCATCCCAAAAGAAAGTGTACCCTTCCGGAAGCTGTATCTTCTCTATCTCGTCTTTTATTTCAGCATGCACTTCCGCCATGGTATGTCCCGGTTGCACGTCACACATGGCCGCCATAGATAGTTGCCGGTTGTAGGTACGTATCAAAGGATATTCCCAGCCGATACGGATGTCTTTGGTTACCTGTGCCAATGGAGCCGAGTGGATTCCGTTCCATACAGCAAGATCTCCCAATTGATCAAGGTTCATTTCACGGGACATGTCCGACTTCAGCAAAACCGGTACTTTTTTCTCATTGTCACGATAAATACCAACCGACACTCCATCCCCAATCGCTTTTGTCGCTTCCATCATATTATCTTTACCGATATTCAACTGCCCCGCTTGTACCGATTCATAATCCGTCTGCACTATCATGGCCATATTTCCCCATTCATTACGGGCATTCGCAACTTTCGGATTGCGACGCATCACACCAAGCGCCAACTCTGTCAATGAATCCAGTATTGCTTCGTCCGGACCACAGAAACGGGCTTCTATCAATGCCTGTGGCACTGTACTCAACTCAAAACGGTTTACTCTCATAAAGACATCCGGGAATTGTCTGCCTACCGTATCACGAAGTACTGCCTGTAACTCACGTGCTTCTTCCGGCGAACGTGCTTCAACAATACACTGTGCATAATTGGGCTGAGGACCAAAAGACGTATTAGCCAAATAAAAACGCGGAGGAGTTTGACCGATAAATGTAGATACCTGCCGGGTTGTTTCAAAGCTTTCCAAGAAGTCGGATATATCTTTAGTAGCAGCTTCCATCTGCTCTATTTTCGTCCCTTCGGGCATCCACATATCAATCGTGAAATATTGCTTATTAAGTTGTGGTGTAAATCGTTTCGGAATAAAATGAAATCCCCATCCCGAAAAGAATAACAAACCGACCATTACTCCCAACAGAAGATACTTCCGCCGAATGGTATATTCCAACATCTTCCGGAACCAATTGTATACTTTCCCCTGATAAAGTTCGCTTTTCAATTCTTCGGGACGAGGACGTCTCACAAACAGTTCGATAAAAAGAGCGTTTTGCGTAATGGCAAATACCCAACTAAACAACAATGATACTGCTATTACAATGAAAAGAGACGAAAGCAGTTCTCCCGTAATATCAGGAGAAAGATAAACCGGCATAAATGTCAGAATGGCAATCACCGTAGCAGCAAGCAAAGGTATGGCTGTATCGGATATTGCTTTCATGATAGCATTACGTTTCCGCATTCCCCGTTCCATATTCATCAATGCCGAATCAAATACTACAATGGCATTGTCTACAAGCATCCCCATAGCAATGATAATAGCTGCCAAAGACATACGTTGCAGAGCGATACCGTTGGCATGCATATAAATAAGAGTTGCCAAAATAGAAAACACCAGTCCGCTCCCTATCAGTACACCATTCTTGAAACCAATAAAGAAAAGCAACACTGCCACCACCGTAATAACAGAAATAATCAGATTCAGAATAAAACCATCATTAGCAACCGCTGATTCATATCCCTGATCATAGATTGGGGTCAGTTTATATCCGTTAGGCATCTCTGTGCTGATACGTTCCACTGTCTCCTTTACAAGAGCAGCCATATCGACTACATTTCCATCCGCCACGGTAGAAATAGCAATACCCAGGGCAGGCGTATTATTAATCTTCATCAGATTACGCGCCGGACGCATATACTCCTCACTGAGGTTTGCCACCTCCTTCAGCCGAAAGTATTCTCCGGTTCCGGAGATAATTGTCATATTTTCAATCTCTTCCAGATTAGTGAAACTACCACGTGCTTCAATACGAAGGCGATTATTCCCATTCTCAACAGCTCCTGCATCCACAACCTTGTTTTGTTTATCGAATGCACGGACTATATCCGCTGTCGTTATGCCCGTCTGAGCCATTAATGAAGGTTGTACCAACACCTCGATTACAGGATTTTGAATACCAAAAACTTCTACTTTAGCTACATTTTTAATTTTAAGCAGTTCATTTTTTATGCTTTTGGCCTGATCTTCCAATTCTCGATACGAATACTTTTCACCATATAAGCCATAGAATACTCCAAGGACATCCCCAAAGTCATCGTTCACTACCGAGGTGGCAGCACCCGCAGGAAGCTTGGATTGTGCATCATTCACTTTACGACGAAGTTTATCCCACAACTGTTGCATTTCATCTGCACGAATTTCTTTCTTGACATATACAGTAATTTTTGATAATCCGGCACGGTTATCCGTTTTCAGATAGTATAATTCGCCCAACGACTGAATAGCCTCTTCAAGCACATCAGTGACCTGTATCTGTACCTCATGAGGTGATGCACCCGGATAAGCAGTAGTCACAAGTGCCTGCTTAATGGTAAAAGGCGCATCCTCCAGTTTACCCATTTTAAAATACGAATAGAGTCCTCCCGCTAATACCAGAAACAAAATCAGCATTGCAAAAGCACGATTCTTCAAAAAGAATGCAACAATTTTTTTCATACCTCTTTGTTTATTTGATAACGTTTACTTCCCGGCCTTCCGAAAGAAATCCAAGCCCGCTTAGTACAACTACATCACCCGCAGAAAGCCCTGATACAACCTCTATTTTGTTATCGTTCTTTAAATCCCCTATATTCACAGGAACAGTCTGTACCCGGTTATCTTCTGTCAGTTTCCATACAAAAGTTCCTGTCGTAGGGCGATGACACACTGCCAATTGAGGAATAAAAACGGATTCCTTTTCTACTGTTGAATCACCAGGAAGTGTGATTGTTAGCGTACCACTCATACCACCCAATAATTCATTATTCCGATTATCGAGAACAGCTGTTAACAGAAAAGAAAGATTATTGGAGGTAGTACTTTTAGACACTTCTACATCCGTAGTAGTATAAACTTTATCTTTCAATGCATCAAAGCGGAACTTTAACCCGCTACCCGAGGAGACAGCAAGTTGTTTTTGCAGAATAACAGCCATATTTTCAGGGATATAAGCCTCTATTTTCAGACGTGAAAGATCTATGAAACTAACCACAGGTTGCGAAGCACGTACCTCCTGATATCGCTCTATATTCACCGTCTGGATATATCCGTCAAAAGGGGCATACAGACGGGTGTCCTCCCATTCATTAGCTGCCGTTTGGTATACGGCACGGGCTATGACACAATCTGCTTTTGCTTTCTCATAAGTACTGGCTGAGATATTTTCCTTCTCATACAATGCAGCGATTCGCTTATATTCTGCTTCTGCCTGTTGATACACAGCTTCCGCTTTCTCTTTACGTACTTTAAAATCGCGGTCGTCAATAGAAGCTATCACCTCTCCTTTACGGAAAAGCTGACCAGACCTGACATCAAAATTCAATACAGGACCACCTACACGAAAAGAAAGCTCGGTAGACTTAAACGGTTGAGACAGGAAAGTAAATTCTCTGTCCGGTTCACTAACTGCCCGTTCGGCACAAAATACTCTCACTGGCATAGCTTCCTCTTTTTTACTTTTCTGCTCTGTGCTACACGAAGCCAGAAAGGTGACAGTGAGGAAGAGATACATTAACTCCTTCATATTCATTGATTACACATTTTGGGAGTAAACGTACGAGTTAGTTTTCTGAAAGAAAGAAAAAGATTTACCGAAACGGAATATTGGAGACTGAAACGGAAAAATAAAGGACTGAGTTACTTACGCTTCACTTTACCGCCCATCTTATTTATTCTCACGATAACATGGAATATAAAGTAACTCCCCAATACGTTGGACTCAGTGTCCCGTATGGAAGTTGCTGTGATAGTACGTGTCAGTGCGTTCTCTTGTTGCAGAATATCATAAATCTTGAATCGCAGCAACAATTGTTTCCGTTTGAAAAAAGATTTGGAGAGTTGTGCGTTCCACATCAGATAATCATTGCCCTCGTTTTGCCCGTATCCCGAACGCAGATTCCACACAGCATCACTATACACTTCAAAACCCCAGGGAAGATAGCATTGTACATTCATTCCCGCCTGATAGTTGAAGGTTTCTGTACGAATACTTTTCACATTATTGTATGAGTTATTGTAGACAACAGAACCCCGGGCACCAATTTCAATCTGTTTGGTTCGATAAGTAAGATTGAGTCTCTCCCGTGCTGTCAGATGGCGGACAGAACTCTTTTGCGGCTCTTCTTTATTAAGTGTAGTATATCCGTTTTTATTACTAAACCGAAGTTGGGAATACGTACGTACCAACCAATTCTTGTTCTTGAAAGGAGTACTCAGTGAAAAAGAGCCCTGTGCTTCCCAATTGCCGTTCATGTTGACTGGTATAGTAGTACGTCCACCGGTTTCACTATCATAAGTAACCTGATTAGTGACGCTGTTCAGCGTATTCTCAGCGGTAAGTTGCAACACCATATTGCGTTGATACTTCACATTATAAGAATTATAATTAAGATTGAAGGTATTGGTATACGAAGGTTTCAACGAAGGATTACCCATGCGGATATTCAACGGATTGGTTTGGTCAGAAATAGGTTGCAAATCACGGACAGAGGGTTGGCGACTCTTTCCACGATACGTTATTTGCAAACGCGTACGTTTGGAAAACTTATACCGGAAACTAACGGTCGGTGAGAAATTGAGTACACTTCGGGGAAGGCTGTATTTCAATACATCCAATACATAACTATCACTAACGGACTTTTGTGGTTCAAGATCAACCCCTACGTTATAGTTATACATTTTCTGTGTAGTGCGGACCGAAAGATTAACGAGATGATTGGAATATTGATTCTCAAAACAGTTACTATTCAGCGTATCCGGATCTTCTGTAAAATCTTCCAACTCCTTATTCCAGTTATAAGCCTTACGATCAGAGTTCGATGTACGATGCTGATAACTATAACGAAGTTGCAGGAAGTGTGCCCAAGGTAACGGTTCTACATATACCAATTGAATACGATAATTATCCCCATCCGTCTTATTATCAATCTTCTGATTCAATATTTTCTCCGTACCGGTTTTAAAATAACGGGTGGTGACATAATTCAAGCGGTCTGATGTAGAAGCATTTGTACCATAATCCAGTTTCAAAGCAACATTACGCCCTCTGGTATTCAGTTTACGGTTCACCTGCAACATCAATGCCAGACTGTATTGCGAACTCTCCGACCAGTTGGAGGACTCTTTTTCGTTCAGTTCTTCCTCTCCCGACCAACTCTTCTGATAACTGGCTCCTCTACGGTCGGCCGTTGAATAGCGAAACGTAGGACGGAATATAAGATTGGTTACCGTATCTATCTTCCATTCCAGATAGGCATTTCCCGTTACTCCGTCATTTCTGTTTCGGCTACTGCTCGTACTGTTGGTTATAGACTTTTCCGCTTTCATAAAATTATCGGTCAGCGTCTTACTCTCCTCCTCACGATCCGTTCCGGAATACTGTACATTTGATCTGAATTTAACATTCCCCCAATCTTTACTGAAGTTAAATCCCAATGAACGGGAAGTCCCCATTCCTGCCCTGCCACGGGTATTTCCTGTAGCATTGGATGACTGTTGCTGAAGTTCCGAAAAGCCCTGATTATTTGTATTGTTCCAATTAGCAATCACTGTGAGCTGGGAGTTCTCACGAATACGGTTCATTGTGTTCGCCACTTCATAACGTTTTTTGCTTCCCATGCCACCAAGAAAATTATCCATCCAGCCCTTCTTCATATCCTTCTTCACAGAGAGATCGAGAATCATCTCTTCTTCACCGTCATCAATTCCTGTAAGACGTGCCAGATCAGACTTCCGCTCGTATGCTTTCAACTTCTCCACCATTTCCACCGGAAGATTCTTCAATGCTGCTTGTGGATCATCCGAAAAGAATTCCTTACCATCCACCAATATCTTTTTCACTTCCTTTCCCTGGATCATCAGCTTACCATCGGCAGTAATCTCTCCTCCCGGCAACTGCTTCACAAGTTCCTCGAGCATAGAACCTTCAGGTGTACGAAAAGCAGAAGAGTTATATACTGTCGTATCATTCTCTGTAACTGCCATCGGAGCCTTGCCCGTAATAACAGTTTCTTCGAGCATAAACCCATCGGGAGCCAGACATATGTCACCGATCTTCCTGTCATTATAATTCAGTGTACGGTCTATTGCCGTATAACCTACATAAGATACATGAATGGATATTTTTACTGCTTTCCGGGCAGTAGCAGAAAGAGAGAAACGACCGTCAGCTCCAGTAGCTCCTCCGGTAATAAACGTACTATCGGGCAATACATAGATCTGAACAGCAGCATAAGGTACCGGTTCGCGGGTCTCTTCGTCAAGAACACGTCCGGTAAACACCACTTTACCGGACTGTGCCTTAATCTTCATTGTTGTGCATGCCAGTTGTAATACACAAAAAATTGAAAGAACCTGAAAGCAACCTATATACCTACTTATATTCAATGGACTTGTATTAGATGTTATTGTTAAATAGTTCCGCCGTTTACAGATTAGAGTTTATAAAGATAACAAGGTTAAAACAGAAGTGTTATTTTTAAGTTTTATTAAAGTTTAGGCTTATATACACAGAACAATTACTCAATTAACAAAGAAGGTACATGCCGATTCGGGGGGGGTAAAGAAAAATAAACAAAAAAAAGAGAGTATCCCGGTTTTATCCGAAATACTCTCTTTAACTCTGAGCGGAAAACGAGACTCGAACTCGCGACCCTAACCTTGGCAAGGTTATGCTCTACCAACTGAGCTATTTCCGCAATTTAGTCTCTCATCAATTGTCTATCAGAAAGACTGTGCCCAGAACAGGACTCGAACCTGCATGCCTCTCGACACACGCACCTGAAACGTGCGCGTCTACCAATTCCGCCACCTGGGCCTTTCTTCTTTTCAATGAGCGGAAAACGAGACTCGAACTCGCGACCCTAACCTTGGCAAGGTTATGCTCTACCAACTGAGCTATTTCCGCATATCTTTAATATTTGTGAAGAGAAGGAGACTCGAACTCCCACGACATAATTGTCACTACCCCCTCAAAGTAGCGCGTCTACCAATTCCGCCACCTCTCCAAATTTATTAAAGTACTTGAACTTATCCATTTCTTTGTGCCCAGAACAGGACTCGAACCTGCATGCCTCTCGACACACGCACCTGAAACGTGCGCGTCTACCAATTCCGCCACCTGGGCAAAGAATGAACTTCCAATATTTCAAAGATGAGCGGAAAACGAGACTCGAACTCGCGACCCTAACCTTGGCAAGGTTATGCTCTACCAACTGAGCTATTTCCGCAATTTTCGTTTGCGGTTGCAAAGGTAGACATTTTCTCTAAACATGCAAACATTCTGCTTGTTTTTTTCGTAAGAAAATAGTCACTTTGCTATACCCGCAAAAAGATTAGTTTGATTATCAACTCATTCGGTCACGATAATCTTCATAAGAGAACTGTTTATATATTTCAGCTGTCCCTCCTTCAGTCCACAAAGCAATAGAAGGGTGATGAATTCCATTAAACATATTTGTTTTCACCATTGTATAATGTATCATGTCTTCAAACACAATCCGTTCACCAATCCGAAGTTCATGATCAAAACTCCAAAGTCCCATATAATCGCCACTCAGACAGGAATTCCCCCCAAGACGATAAACAAATGTACCATTGTCTCCCATTTCGGCTCCACGCACAGCAGGCTGGTAAGGCATTTCAAGGCAATCGGGCATATGACAGGTAAAGCTGACATTGAGAATGGCGGTTTTAATACCACGGCTCTCCACTATATCAACAATCTCAGAAGTCAACACCCCGGTTTGCCAGGTGAATGCCGAACCAGGTTCAAGAATGATCCGAAGATGAGGATAACGGGATTTTAAGCCCTGAAGCAAATGAATGAGATGCTCTGTATCATACCCTTTACGAGTCATCAAATGTCCGCCTCCCAGGTTCAACCACTTTATCTGTGAAAACCAATGGGAGAACTTCTCTTCAATGTGCTGTAAAGTATGTTCCAGTTCAAAAGACGACGACTCGCAATGACAATGACAATGAAAACCCTCAATACCCTGCGGAAGAACTTCGGGCAACAAATCGGCTGTAATACCAAAACGGGTACCAGGAGCACAAGGATTATAAAGTTCAGTTTCCACTTCGGAATATTCGGGATTGATACGAATACCGCAGGAGATGTCACTCCCTTCTGCTAAAACCATTGGATAGAATCGTTGAAACTGTGCCAGTGAATTAAACGTGATATGACTGCTGCAACGCATGATTTCCGGAAAATCCTGTTCGGTGTAAGCAGGTGAATAAGTATGTGCTTTGCTACCAAACTCTTCGAGCGCCAGACGGGCTTCGTAAACAGAACTTGCCGTAGAGTGTGCGATATACTCACGGAATATGGGAAATGAACGCCACATGGCAAATGACTTAAAAGCAAGGATAATTTCCACCCCTGCCTTGTCGGCAACCTGCTTTATCAAACTCAGATTCTTTCTCAACAGTTCTTCTTCCATGATATAGCAAGGAGAAGGAAATTGGGTAAAGTCTATCATTTCAGAATATAGAATTTAGTAGTTAGTAGATAGTAAGTATAGAATAATGATGCAAAAATACGGAATGTTTTCTAATATTTTCTACCTTTACGAAATGATTTGATTCTTCACTAAAAATTAAGAAAACGTTATGGACAGAGATTTAAAGAAAGTAGTGATTCTCCTGGCGCATCCCAACATGAAAGAGTCACAGGCAAACAAGGTATTAGTGGATGCCGTAAAGGATATTGAAGAAGTAGCAGTTTACAATCTGTATGAGTTACAAACTTTCAATGTAGACGAATGGAGCAAAATTATTTCACATGCAGCCGCTATTATCTATCAGTTCCCGTTCTACTGGATGTCTGCCCCCTCACTACTAAAGAAGTGGCAAGATGAAGTGTTCACGTATTTGGCCAAAACACCGGCTGTGGCAGGTAAACCACTCATGGTAGTAACCACCACAGGCTCAGAATTCGACGCATATCGCAGTGGAGGAAGAAATCGTTTTACGATAGACGAATTGTTAAGACCTTATCAGGTAGGAGCTATCCACGCCGGAATGGTATGGAAAACACCTATTATTGCATATGGCATGGGAACAAATGATGCTGCCAAAAACATAGCGGAAGGAGCAAATCTATACAGGCAAACAGTAGAAGCTCTGATAGGAACAGGAAATGCCGGCAATAGCTGGTGATGAATAATGTGCCAATATGTTAATATGCCAATGTGCCAATTAGCTGCGCTGTGTTACCGAAAGGCATTGGCATATTGGTATATTAACACATTGACACATTATTAATTAAAAGTACGTACTTTATTAGTATAAACTATGCATTTTAAGTGTGACTTAAAATGCATATTAAGTCATACTTAAATACGTACTTTTATAAGTAAAAGAATCTACTTCCCGATATCATCTTATTCTCTTCTGTGTTGGCAAAGAAAACTCTTGCCAGTCACACTCCGCATTATCTCCGGCAGCCACGGTTACACGCAGTACCACTTCTCCATTTTTCAGTTTCTCTCCGGCCGATACCGTAGCAGTATAACGTATGCCTTCGCCCGGAGCAATCTGTTCTACCAAAACAGAGGGAGAAATAAATATATGTTTCATTCCGGTAACCTCTTCCACCGCAGGTACGACATCATAAACAGGAGTACGCCCTTCATTGACTATCTCAAAAATAACCTTGCTATTTTCACCGGCATCAATCACATGATTACGATTGTCATCAATAAAACGTATGTTCCGTATCTTCAAATTAGCTACCGCTACCGGACGTTGAGATACAGACTTCTTTCTTTCAATCACCTCCACATACTCATCTTCCTTCTGACGAGGCGTAGATACTGCATTTCCAATAGCCGCACCGGCAACCGTTCCTACAATCGTACCAATAGCAGAGCCACGATACCCGCCTCTCCATCCATGATTATTTTCACCGATAAGACCACCTATCGCACTACCTACCGAACCGCCAATAGAGGCTCCTGCCATAACGGCTCCAGGATTACCGGACATTCGTCCGGTAGCACAACCGCTTAACAGAAAAGCGGGTAAAATCATCCAAGCAATTAATCGTTTCATAACTCACTCTTTTTGTGGTGCTTCCCGCACAGAACATACGGCAAGCGGTTATTGTAATCATCCTATTACTTTAAAACGTGCAAAGCGCAGTAATAGTTGCTTTTCACCTGCATTTTTAAAGCGAATCGTTGCTTTTGCATTGTCTCCTGCTCCTTCTACCTTTACTACCTCTCCCAGGCCGAAACGCTCGTGTTCTATCACCTGTCCTGCCTGTATTCCCGCTATAGAAGCTGAAGAAGCAGACGACGGAATACTATTGCCACTTACCGCACTAACCTTTTTCAGATTTCTTGGCACAGTGGGAGCTATAACTTGTACTTTCGGCCGCTCACGGTCTGAAGTATTTGTACCGAAAGGAACACGTGAAGGAGAAACAGAACGGGCAAAACCTCCTTCAATCTCTCTGCGAAAACGTCCGGCACCTTCATCTACCGAACGGCCGACTCCATCCTCATGCGGTAACTGCAAATAATGAACATCAATATCACGCAAGAAGCGACTGGGACTTCCAAACTCCATCTTTCCATAACGAAAACGGGTTTTAGCGAAAGAGATGAAACAATGTTCCTCGGCACGGGTAATAGCTACATAGAATAAACGGCGCTCTTCTTCCAATGCCCGTGGAGAATCTCCTACCATACCACTTGGAAACAGATTCTCTTCCAATCCCACAACAAATACATTTTTAAACTCCAATCCCTTTGCCGAATGAACCGTCATTAAAGTTACTTTTTCTCCGTCATCGGCTTTATCTGAATCCTGGTCAGTAAGCAAGGCTATTTCCGAAAGAAAATCAGTCAGAGAAATGTTGGGATTTCCCTCTTCCTGCCGCAAAGCGCAGAAATCATTCATACCATTTACCAACTCTTCGATATTTTCCTTACGGCTCAAATTCTCCGGTGAAGTATCCTGGCAAACATCATTGATGATACCGGACTGACGAATGATGTCCGTTCCTATCTCATAGGCATTCTTTTCGGACAGATCGGTTATAAAGCCCTCTATCAGTTCCCGAAAACCTTGCAGTTTTGTATGCGTACCTTTATTAATTGTCAGTCCGTAACTCAACGGTTCACAGAGCACTGCCCAAAGGCTGACCCCATTATCAGTAGCTGCGGATATGATCTTCCCCACCGTAGTATCACCAATACCACGGGCAGGATAATTAATAATACGTTTGAATGCTTCTTCATCACTCGGATTCACCACCAACCGGAAGTAAGCAGTTACATCCTTAATTTCTTTCCGTTGGTAGAATGAAAGTCCGCCATAAATTTTGTAAGGCATACTGCGCTTCCGTAGTGCTTCTTCGAAAACACGGCTCTGTGCATTTGTACGATACAGAATAGCAAATTCAGAATATCCATAAGCGTGTTCACGCCGTAGTTCCGCTATTTTATTGACTACAATATCCCCCTCCTCTACATCGCTATAAGCCTGAAATACACCAATGGCTTCTCCTTTCTCTTTTTCGGAAAAGACCTCTTTGGGTATCTGCCGCTCATTCTTTGCAATCAGACTGTTGGCCGCACAAACAATGGTTTGCGTAGAACGATAGTTTTGCTCCAGCTTAAAAACTTTCGTATTAGGATAAATCTTGGTGAAATAGAGAATGTTATCAATATCTGCTCCCCGGAAAGAGTATATACTTTGAGCATCGTCTCCAACCACACAAACCCGCTGATTCTCTTTTGTCAATTGGAGTACAATACTGTGTTGTGCATAGTTAGTATCCTGATACTCATCTACCAGCACATAGCGGAATTGCTCACTATAACGCGCCCGTACCTCAGGAAAATCACGAAAGAGAATATAAGTATATACCAGTAAATCATCAAAATCCATAGCTCCCGCCTGGCGGCAACGCTCCCAATAGCGACGATATATATCACGAATGGCAGGCATTTTAGCTGCCTGATCTTCAGTGTATGCCTCTTTGTTTGCAGCATAATCGGAAGGCAGCACGAGATGATTTTTAGCTTTGGAAATGCGTCCCTGTACCACACCGGGCTTATAGGTTTTATCATCTAATCCCATTTCTTTAATGATAGAACGCAAAAGGCTCTTGCTATCGGCCGAGTCATAAATGGTAAATTGCGAAGTAAACCCTATGGACTGTGCTTCGGCACGGAGAATACGTGAAAAGACAGAATGAAATGTACCCATCCAAAGATAACGGGCGCGCTGCTCACCCACCTGACGGGCAATGCGTTCTTTCATTTCCCGGGCCGCCTTGTTAGTAAAAGTGAGTGCAAGGATATTCCAGGGATTATAATCGTTTTCGAGTAAATAAGCTATTTTATAAGTTAGCACACGGGTTTTCCCGGAACCAGCACCGGCTATAACAAGTGATGGTCCGTCATTATAAAGTACCGCAGCACGCTGGCTTTCGTTCAATTCTTCGATATAGTTTCTTTCCATAGCGGCAAAATTATAACATTCATTTGACAATATATGTAATTTTATATACTTTTGTGACTTAACATCAAATAAAACAGGTATGATAAAAAAGAGTATCTCTTTAGTTGCCATTCTTCTCATAAATATGACAACAGGAGCCTTACAAGTCATGGCACAGAAACAAGACCGTGTGGGGAAGCTCCTAAAACTCCTAAGTGAAAATGAAACCGAGAAATTTCAAAAAGGCCGCGAGAAGCTGGATGAGAAAACAATCCAGGCATTTGCAGCCGAAGTAGAACTAATGGACATCATGTGCCGCCTGTGGACCCAACCGGACAATAAAAGTGCCGCCGACTACTACCCTACCTACGCTAAAGCCGTCAAAGGAAGCTTGCCCGCTATTTGTAATGAAAACGAAATAGATTTTGCTCCTTTGCGGGAACGTACCAACAAGGTGATAACCGAAGTATTGAATACAACACAAGACAAACTGACATTGAGCAAACAATTAATAGAAGGAGCTAAAAGCGGCAAATACCCCATTTCACATGCACAGATGGATCTCTTCTACATAACAAGAGAAGATGCATTAATGAAAGACTGTGAAGAGAAAAATAACGCCGGCAAATATGAGAATTACTTCAATGAATTTCCGAAAGGCAAATATCTGGTAAAACTCATGAATGAATACAACCAACTCTTATACGACAATGTGAAACGGGCACCCACTCATGCCAATTTCAAGAACTTTTTCGATAATACAACTTTGAACCGTTATTTCAACGGAATGTCCGGCCGTAAATACACTCCGGAGGTACGTGATTTATATGATGATTATCTCTTTTCCATGATACAACAAGCGGGAGCACCGGTATCTAAGAAACAATGCATCAGTGATTATGAGAACGCATCTTATCTGGAAGAAGGCCAGCGCAAATATACCTCTGAACTGGAATACATAAAAGACAGTGTGGACTATGAACTGATGAAACCGGAAGTGAATAGCAACAGTAAACTGGGATTAGTTCGAGATTTTCTGACTACACATAAATACAGAGAGTTTCGCGACAAAGCACAGGACTTGTGCAAGCAGTTCGAAGATTCGGTGATATGGATTACTCCTGCTTCGATCAAATATTACAAAAAAGGAATACTGACGAAAACAGAAGAAAAGCAAAATAATAAAAATACCACAGAGGTATATACTTATCTGAAAAACGGAAAGCCGGCGGGTATAGACATTACTACCGGTAACCTGCAATTCCATACCTCTTTCTTTTACGATGCACAGGATAGATGTATACAGGAAATACAGATAAATAGCAAAACAAAAAAGAAATATATAAGAGGACAAGAACATTTGATACTGATGGAACAATCCAGAGTGATTCACTGAAATATACCGATGGCAGACTGGTATTGAACAGCTACAATCATCAGGGAAAACTAATAGAAGAAAAGGAGTACAATAAAGATGTTATGCTCTCGTCCACAGTGCATCAATATGACAGCAAAGGAAATGAAATAAGGTCACAATATGTATTGCCGCTCCCTAAAAATCCGCTACCGACACAAATCAGTTCACAGACAGATGTATATGAATATGATAAATACGGTTATCTGGCAAAAATCATTTCTACACAAATACTGGTAAACAACGAAAAAAGAGTCTGCTCACAGTATTTCGCGTATGATGAATTTGGGAACCAGATAGATAGCAACATGTATTATGAATACGATCAGGCCGGACGATGGATACGGAAAACAGCAAAGGGAAATCCGGAGATAACGGAACAAATTATAATTAAATAGAACAAACAGATAGATTTTTGATTGTCTCTATAAACATTTATGGGTTTTCGTATGTTAATAGTGTATAGTTAATAACCAAACATTATGAATACATTATTAATGTCTTTAATATTTATAACCATGACTTACGAGATGCCTAAACTTCCGTACGCTAATAATGCGCTGGAACCTGTAATCAGTCAGCAAACTATAGATTTTCATTATGGTAAACATCTGCAAACCTACGTAAATAATCTCAATAGCCTTGTTCCGGGAACCGAGTTCGAAGGTAAGACCGTAGAAGAGATCGTAGCAAAAGCGCCGGATGGTGCCATTTTCAATAATGCCGGACAGGTACTGAATCATACACTCTACTTTTTACAATTTGTAGGAAAGCCTTCAAAGAAAGAACCTTCCGGTAAATTGGCAGAAGCCATCAAACGTGACTTTGGTAGCTTTGAAAACTTTAAGAAAGAATTCAATGCAGCTGCAGTTGGATTGTTCGGTTCAGGTTGGGCCTGGTTGTCAGTAGACAAAAATGGCAAACTGCACATCACTAAAGAAGCCAACGGAAGCAACCCGGTACGTGCCGGACTGAAACCGATTTTAGGCTTTGACGTGTGGGAACATTCCTACTATCTGGATTATCAGAACCGTCGTGCAGATCATGTAAATGCCCTTTGGGACATTATCGATTGGGAAGTAGTTGACAAACGAATGTAATAAACCCCTCAACATTGTAAAAAAGACTATCACTCAAAATTGAGTGATAGTCTTTTTTTTAGGTTCATCCAACAAACGCGGAGTTATCAAAAAAGTAACTACAAGTTTTTTTAAAAGAAGAGATGTGAGATGGGATACGAGTATTCACCTTTATATAACCCACTGATTTTCAAGAAATATAATCCTATTATATAAAGACAAACAAGAGTGTACACTTATCCGAATGTTAATTGTACACTTTTGCCATCCTATATTGTACACTTTTGATATATTAAAGTGTACAATATAGGATAGCATATCCAAAGCGTTAAAAATGGCATTAACAATATTAACAAACTACGTATTTGCCGGATGAACATTTTCTATACATCCATCAAAAAATAATCCTCCGTTTTGCCGTTTTTCTGCATCTTTTTCATTTACTTTGCCCCTGTAAAAACAAAGGGGTGCCCTATAGGGGCTGAGATTATACCCTGGAACCTGATGCAGTTAGTACTGACGTAGGGATTGTGTTACTTTTATCGCCTCCACCATTAGCACTCTCTTTGTATTTACTTTCATTATAATTTTAATTCTGTAACAATGAAAGTACAAGTTAACAACAAAGAAGTAAAAATCACAGATGCTTCTACCATCACCCAACTGACCGAACAGTTGGAACTTTCTTCGCAAGGCATTGCCATCGCGGTAAACAATAAAATGATTCCACGCACAGAGTGGGATAAATTTGTACTGCATGAGAGTGACAATCTGGTTATTATTAAAGCAGCTTGCGGAGGATAAAAAATGATCAATCTACAATTTATTACCCACCAGACAGAAAAGTATTCGTATCTGGACTCGGCACGTATGGCACTCGAAGGCGGATGCAAATGGATACAACTACGAATGAAAGAGGCCCCGCTTGAAGAGGTAGAAGCCGTTGCCCTGCAATTGCAACAAATGTGCCGGGAATACGAGTCCATCCTAATATTGGATGACCATGTAGAACTGGCAATTAAGTTAGAAGTAGACGGAGTACATCTGGGTAAAATGGATATGCCGGTAGCAGAAGCCCGTCAACGAATGGGAGAACAATTTATCATCGGAGGAACAGCCAATACCTTCGAAGATGTAAAAATGCTATATGAGGCAGGAGTTGATTATGTAGGGATAGGCCCCTTCCGCTTTACTACAACTAAAAAAAATCTGAGTCCCGTGTTAGGGCTGGAAGGATACACATCCATTCTTTCACTGATGGAAAAAGAAGATATCACGCTGCCGGTAGTTGCCATCGGAGGAATTACTTTCGAAGATATCCCCGACATTATGAAAACCGGAGTAAATGCTATCGCCCTTTCCGGTACCATCTTGCGGGCAGAAAATCCGATAGAGGAAACCAACCGTATTCTATCAATTAACTTCTAAAAAAGATTCCTCTCGATAATTCATAAATTATAATTCACAAATCACAGATATGGAAAAACTTATTATTGCGGGACGTGAGTTCAACTCCCGTCTTTTCTTAGGAACAGGCAAATTCAACTCTAATGAACTGATGGAACAATCTCTTCTGGCATCGGGCACTGAAATGGTGACAGTAGCTATGAAGCGTATTGATATGGATAACAAAGAAGATGACATGCTGAAACATATCATCCATCCGCATATTCAGTTATTGCCCAATACGTCGGGAGTAAGAAATGCCGAAGAGGCTATATTTGCCGCACAAATGGCACGTGAAGCATTCGGTACAAACTGGCTGAAACTCGAAATTCATCCCGACCCACGTTATCTCCTTCCCGATTCTGTAGAAACCCTGAAGGCAACTGAAGAATTAGTGAAATTAGGCTTTGTTGTACTCCCCTATTGCCAAGCCGACCCTGTGCTTTGTAAACAACTGGAAGAAGCCGGTGCTGCAACAGTAATGCCACTGGGTGCTCCTATCGGAACAAACAAGGGGTTGCAAACGAAAGAATTCCTGAAAATTATCATCGAACAAGCCAATATCCCTGTAGTAGTAGATGCCGGTATCGGTGCTCCAAGTCATGCGGCAGAAGCCATGGAGTTAGGTGCATCTGCCTGTCTGGTCAATACAGCCATTGCGGTAGCAAGTGATCCGTTAGAAATGGCCAAAGCATTCAAGATGGCAGTAGAAGCCGGACGTATGGCTTATGAAGCTGGTTTAGGCATGCAAGCGGATAACCTCATAGCAGAAGCAAGCTCTCCGCTTACAGCATTTCTAAACATACAATAAATACCTGCGACATCGACGCACTGTAATTTAACAACTAAGTATATGGAACAAAAAATAAAATTCCCACGCTCTGAGAAAGTGTATATGCCCGGCAAATTATTCCCCGAAATACGGGTAGCTATGCGTAGAGTAGAACAAGTGCCAAGCACAACTTTCGATGGTAACGAGAAGATTATAACACCCAATCCAAAAGTTTATGTATATGACACCAGTGGCCCTTTCAGTGATACCAATGTATCTATCGACCTGAAAAAAGGCTTACCACGCTTGCGTGAAGCATGGATTCTGAAACGGAACGACGTAGAACAATTACCCGAAATTACTTCTGAATATGGCCGTATACGCCGGAATGACAAAGGATTAGATCATCTGCGCTTTGAGCATATCGCTCTACCCTACCGGGCAAAGAAAGGTGAACACATCACTCAAATGGCATATGCCAAACGTGGTATCATCACTCCGGAGATGGAATACGTAGCTATCCGTGAAAATATGAACTGCGAAGAATTGGGTATAGAAACATACATCACTCCTGAATTTGTCCGTCAGGAAATAGCCGAAGGACGTGCTGTATTACCTGCTAATATTAATCACCCGGAAGCAGAACCTATGATTATCGGACGTAACTTCCTGGTGAAAATCAATACGAATATCGGAAACTCTGCCACAACCTCCGGTATTGACGAAGAAGTGGAAAAAGCCGTATGGAGCTGCAAATGGGGCGGCGACACACTTATGGATCTCTCAACAGGAGAAAATATCCATGAAACACGCGAGTGGATCATTCGTAATTGCCCGGTACCGGTAGGTACTGTACCCATCTATCAGGCTCTGGAGAAAGTTAATGGGAAAGTAGAAGACCTTACCTGGGAACTTTACCGCGATACTTTGATTGAACAATGCGAACAGGGTGTAGACTATTTCACCATCCATGCAGGAATTCGCCGTCACAATGTACATCTGGCAGAAAAACGTCTTTGTGGAATTGTAAGCCGTGGGGGAAGTATTATGAGTAAATGGTGCCTTGTACATGACCGTGAAAGTTTCCTCTACGAGCATTTTGATGACATCTGTGATATTTTAGCACAATATGATGTAGCCGTTTCATTGGGAGACGGCCTTCGCCCCGGTTCTATCCACGATGCTAATGATGAAGCACAATTTGCCGAGCTCGACACCATGGGAGAGCTTGTAGTGCGTGCCTGGGAAAAGAATGTGCAGGCATTCATTGAAGGGCCCGGACATGTACCTATGCACAAAATCAAAGAAAACATGGAACGTCAGATAGAAAAATGTCACAATGCTCCTTTCTATACCCTCGGTCCGTTGGTTACAGACATCGCTCCCGGATATGACCATATCACATCGGCTATTGGTGCTGCACAGATTGGTTGGTTGGGCACAGCAATGCTCTGCTATGTCACTCCGAAAGAACATCTTGCTCTGCCCGACAAAGAAGACGTACGTGTGGGAGTGATCACTTACAAAATTGCTGCTCATGCAGCCGATCTTGCAAAAGGACATCCCGGTGCACAAGTACGTGATAATGCACTAAGCAAAGCCCGTTATGAATTCCGTTGGAAAGACCAGTTCGACCTTTCACTTGACCCCGAACGTGCTTTCTCCTATTTCCATGCCGGGCGGCATACAGACGGAGAATATTGTACGATGTGCGGTCCTAACTTCTGTGCCATGCGTCTGAGTCGTGAACTCAAAAACACAAAGAAAGAAGAATAAACAGATATGGAAAGAATCGACGAGTTTCGTAATGCCCTGTTGGTGCATATCTCTGAATTGAACATTGAACCAATGGTAAAATCTCTCAGCCTTCATCCGGAGGAATTACCGGATATGTACAAACTCACTTTCGACAGCAAACGCCTCGTTTCATGGCGTGCATTATGGGTTTGCGAAAAGCTAAGCGAGGTTCATCCCGGTTGGTTTGTCCCGTTACGGGAAGAACTGACAGGACGCTTGTTGAGTTGTACACACGACGGTTCAAAACGCCTGCTTCTTTCCATTCTCTTCAATCTTCCGGTACAGGAACCTATATCTGTTCCTCTGCTGAATTTCTGTTTCGACCGTATGTTCTCGCCCGCTGAAAGTATCGGAGTACAAGCTTTGTGCATCAAGACCGCTTACCGGCTCTGCCAGAAAGAGCCAGAACTGTTGGGTGAATTACGTATCATTCTCGAAAGTGTTGAAACAGAATTCTTTTCAAAAGGAGTAACAACAACAATCCGGAATACACTGAAGAAAATAAATCAGACTACTAAAAGAAAAAAATAAAATGTTTTCAGATGAATTAGATAAAATATCCTGGGAGGAGACGACGAAAGCCATCTATTCCAAGACAGATGCCGATGTACGTCGGGCATTAGGAAAAGAACATTGTGACGTTAATGACTTTATGGCATTAATCTCACCAGCCGCAGCCCCTTATCTTGAGGTCATGGCACGGCTTAGCCAAAAATATACAATGGAGCGTTTCGGAAAGACGATTTCCATGTTCGTGCCTCTCTATCTTACCAACTCATGTACCAACTCATGCGTCTATTGCGGTTTCCACATCAGCAACCCGATGAAGCGTACTATATTAACAGAAGAAGAGATGGTAAATGAGTACAAAGCCATCAAAAAACTGGCTCCTTTCGAGAACCTGCTGTTGGTGACAGGAGAAAACCCGGCTGCCGCAGGAGTACCGTATATAGCACGGGCACTCGATCTGGCAAAACCCTATTTCAGTAATTTGCAAATAGAAGTTATGCCACTGAAGGCAGAGGAATATGAAGAACTGACCCATCACGGTCTGAATGGCGTTATTTGCTTTCAGGAAACCTACAACAAAGCAAACTATAAAACCTACCATCCCCGTGGCATGAAGTCTAAATTTGAATGGCGCGTTAATGGTTTCGACCGCATGGGACAGGCAGGTGTTCACAAAATAGGCATGGGCGTACTTATAGGGCTGGAAGAATGGCGTACCGACGTGACAATGATGGCATACCACCTGCGCTATCTGCAAAAGCATTACTGGAAAACCAAGTATAGTGTGAACTTCCCACGTATGCGCCCTTCCGAAAATGGCGGTTTTCAGCCAAACGTTGTTATGAACGACCGTGAACTGGCACAACTCACCTTTGCCATGCGTATCTTCGATCACGATGTAGATATCTCCTACTCCACCCGTGAGAGTGCGGAAATCCGTAATAATATGGCAACATTAGGTGTAACTACTATGAGTGCCGAAAGCAAAACAGAGCCGGGCGGATATTACAGCTATCCACAAACGCTCGAGCAATTTCATGTCAGTGATGAGCGCAAAGCCACAGAGGTAGAAAAGGCTCTGAAAAAGCTGGGGCGCGAACCGATATGGAAAGACTGGGATCAGACTTTTGATTATAAACAACAATGAGAATTTAATATATTTACGATTGAACGATTTACAATTTACGATTGAAATTAGTCCTCCCACTTATATATATCCAATATAGAAAATCATTTTTCAATTGTAAATCGTAAATTGTCTAATCGTAAATATATTCATGTAAACCCAAGTAATTTCAATCGTAAATCGTAAATTGTCCAATAGTAAATATATCCATGCGTTACAACAGACAAATAATTCTTCCGGAAATTGGAGAAGAAGGACAAGCCAAGCTAAAAGCCGCTAAAGTTCTGATAGTCGGTGTGGGAGGACTCGGTTCTCCTATCGCCCTTTATTTAGCAGGAGCAGGAGTCGGTACACTGGGACTCGTAGATGACGATGAAGTAAGTATCAGCAATCTGCAACGGCAAGTATTATACACAGAAGATGAATTAGGCGATTTTAAAGCAGTATGCGCCGCTATGCGCCTTACAGCACTCAATAGTGAAATTACAGTAAACTCCTGCCCGGGCCGGTTGAGCAAAGAAAATGCCAAAGACCTTATCAGTGACTATGATATTGTTGTGGATGGTTGTGACAACTTTGCTACACGATATCTGATCAATGATGTCTGTGCAGAACAAGGCAAGCCCTATGTCTACGGAGCCATCTGTGGCTTTGAAGGTCAGGTATCTGTATTCAACTATGGCAAGACCAAAAAGACATACCGGGATTTATACCCCAACGAAGAAGAGATGCTCCGTATGCCTCCTCCACCTAAAGGAGTAATAGGTGTCACACCTGCCATTACCGGAAGTGTAGAGGCTACCGAAGTTTTAAAGATAATCTGCGGTTTTGGAGAGGTTTTAGCCGGTAAACTATGGACAATTGACTTGCGGACATGGCAATCTAACATATTTTCACTATAAACGTTGGTCTCGCAAATAGTTAATTACTAACTTTGCTAAACAAACTGTTTAACATAAAAAATGAAGCTTATTGTAGTTACCACCCCCACCTTCTTCATTGAAGAGGATAAAATAATTACTGCTCTTTTTGAAGAGGGTCTGGATATCCTACATCTTAGAAAACCGGAAACGCCCGCTATGTACTCAGAACGTCTTTTGACACTCATACCGGAAAGATATCACAATCGTATCGTAACACATGAACATTTCTATCTGAAAGAAGAATTCAATCTGATGGGAATTCATTTGAATAGTCGTAACCCTAAAGAACCGCATGATTACGCCGGACATGTAAGTTGTTCATGCCATTCAGTAGAAGAAGTAAAAAATAAAAAGCATTTTTACGACTATGTGTTCATGAGCCCTATCTACGACAGTATTTCAAAAGTCAATTATTACTCTACATACACTGCCGAAGAACTTCGCCAGGCACAAAAAGATAAAATTATAGACTGTAAAGTCATGGCCCTTGGAGGCATCAACGAAGATAATTTACCGGAAATAAAAGATTTCGGCTTCGGTGGTGCTGTAGTATTGGGAGACGTATGGAATAAATTTGATGCCTGTTGTGACCGTGATTATCTGGCGGTAATAGAGCATTTCAAGAAACTGAAAAGACTGGCTGATTAAGAGAGCATAGTCATTCTATAAAAAAACTCCCACTTCATTCTTGAAGAATAAGGTGGGAGCTTCGTTTATTAATAAAAACAGTCAGGGGTTATCTTAAAATTTATATCCTAAAGTAATAGCACAGTTTATATTTTTTGGATTGGAGTCAATGTTCATATCCATCAACTTCACCAAACCAAACTGCCCGTCGAGTCCTACTATAATCCGACCAAACTCAGCCGCAACACCAACTCCTAAGCCTGCATCAAAACGATCAAAAGCATCACTACCAAAAGTGTTTTCTTTTATATCTGTCTTCGCTCCTCCAATCCTCATTTTTGTTCTGGTTTTCCCTCCTACTCCATAAGCCATATACGGACCGGCACTTACCACAATATTTGTATTATTAGCCACATTAAAACGTGCTGCCATCATAATTGGTAATTCAAAATACATAGCGTTGAATTTCACATCAGCTTCATCGCCAGAAACAGTTGCACTAAACTTAGCCCCCTTCTGGGATAAGAATAAGGAAGGTTGTAATAACCATGTATCATTAAAGGCATATTCCATTCCTACCCCTAATTTAACACCAACTTTTGCACTCACATCCAGATCACCTGTAAAGTTGCTAATATTCATACCGACTTTAGCATTCCATGAAACCTGTGAGAAACCTGCTACCGATAATAAAGCAAACATCACTAACAAAATACTTTTCTTCATGATTTTAGTGTTTTAATTAATAAAAAGTCATTTAGCCTCTGTATCTAACAACAATATACAAATGTATAATCTAATTACACACAAAACAAATATTAAGTCAACAATTACAAAACAAATAGATATTACATACATAAAAAAGGGAATTCCCTATTTACCGGAACTCCCTTCCCTATTTTTATTAGAAAATAAAGAATCTTCGCTCTAAATTTTCAAAATTGGTTTATTAAAATTCATAGTGGAAACCAAAGCTCAGATCTTCACTACGTAAGCTGATACCAAAGCCATCTTCTTTTACTGTATAATCATCTCTGAAACCAACAAAGCCACATTTAGCAACAAGACTAAAACTCTTGTTCAGTTTAAGAGCGATACCCGGTTGTAATCCGATTTCATAACCGTTCATTGCATCATCAGCATCTTTCACGCGGCTTGTAGAAAATCCCAAACCACCGTCAACAAACAGTCTTACAATCTTATTCTCATAATATGAAAAACGAGCATAAGGTGCAATAGCAACACTATTTGTCTTCAATCCCTTCAAATAGTCATGAGCATACGAGAAAGTTACACCTACCGCCCATTTCTCACTGAGGTTATAACCAACTTCCGGAGCTATTGTAAAATTTGTTCTATTGGCATCAGTATTACGCCATAAATTGAATGTACCACCCATGTAAATATCCTGCGCATTCACAGACAAAGTTGCAACCACAACAAACAAAAATACTAATAGTTTTTTCATTTTTCTTTTTATTTTAAATTAAACATAAAATAGGCAAGCATCCGGTGTCTATTTATTTTCGGGGCGCAAAGGTATAACAAGAGTTCTGATTATACAATTTTTTAGTTAGTTTTTTATAAAATACCCAAACAAGGAAAATAAAAGAGGGAAACCTGTTTGAATGGCTTCCCTCTCTCAAAATTAATATACAGTACTAATTATCAATCTTCTATCGCTGCTTGTGCGGCTGCAAGTCTTGCAATAGGTACTCTGAACGGAGAACAGCTCACATAGTTCAATCCCACTCTATGACAGAACTTCACAGAAGATGGTTCACCACCATGTTCACCACAAATACCACATTTCAAGTCCGGACGAACAGCACGGCCTTTTTCTGTTGCCATACGTACCAATTGGCCTACACCCTTCTGATCGAGTACCTGAAATGGGTCTACTTTCAGAATCTTCTTTTCCAGATAGACTGGAAGGAAGGAAGCGATATCATCACGAGAATAACCAAAGGTCATCTGAGTCAGGTCATTTGTACCGAATGAGAAGAACTCGGCAGAAGAAGCGATACGGTCGGCAGTCAGGGCAGCACGTGGAATTTCAATCATTGTACCTACCTTGAAGTCGATACGATCACCTACTTCAGCAAACAGTTTTTCAGCTTCCGCACGAATCACGTCTTCCTGTTGTTTAAACTCATACAAGATACCGGTCAGAGGCACCATGATTTCAGGATGAGTCTCAACCCCCTCTTTCTTCAATTCAAGTGCAGCACCTAAAATAGCACGTGTCTGCATCTGAGTAATTTCAGGATATGTATTTCCTAAACGGCAACCACGGTGGCCCAACATCGGATTGTGCTCACAAAGTGACTCTACACGCTGTTGAATATATTGCAGGCTTACCCCCATGGTATTTGCCATTTCCTGCTGTCCTTTCAAATCATGCGGTACAAACTCATGCAAAGGAGGATCAAGCAGACGTACAGTCACCGGACAACCTTCCATTGCCTTGAATATTCCCTTAAAGTCAGCCTGCTGGTACGGAAGGATTTTAGCCAATGCCTTACGACGTCCCTCGGCATCTTCTGCCAGAATCATTTCACGCATTGCCTTAATCTTTTCTCCTTCAAAGAACATATGCTCCGTACGGCAAAGCCCAATACCAACGGCACCAAAATCACGGGCTACTCTCGCATCATGCGGAGTATCGGCATTAGTACGTACCTGAAGTTTTGTATATTTATCGGCCAATGCCATCAATTCGGCAAAGTCACCGGAAAGTTCAGCAGCTTTGGTTTCTACCTTACCCTGATAAACTTCACCCGTACTACCATTCAATGAAATATAATCACCTTCTTTCAGCAAAACACCATCTACTTCAACCGTGCGTGCTTTATAGTCAATATTTAATGCACCTGCACCTGAGACGCAACATTTACCCATACCACGAGCCACAACAGCAGCATGTGAAGTCATTCCACCACGTGCAGTAAGAATACCCTGTGCCACAGCCATACCTGCAAGGTCTTCAGGAGAAGTCTCAACACGTACCATAACCACTTTCTTACCCCCTGCAGCCCATTCGGCAGCATCATCAGCAAAGAAAACGATCTGTCCGGTTGCAGCTCCCGGAGAAGCCGGCAAACCACGAGTCAATACTTTCGCTTGTTTCAAAGCATTTTTATCGAATACCGGGTGAAGAAGTTCATCCAGTTTATTGGGTTCAACACGCATCAAAGCTGTTTTCTCGTCAATCATTCCCTGATGGAGCAAGTCCATAGCAATTTTCACCATAGCCGCACCGGTACGTTTTCCGTTACGAGTCTGCAGGAACCACAATTTACCTTCCTGTACAGTGAACTCCATGTCCTGCATATCGCGATAATGATTTTCCAGTTTAGTCTGCAATTCATCCAATTGCTTATAAATTTCGGGCATTGCCTCTTCCATTGAAGGGAATTTAGCAGCACGAATATCTTCGGTCACACCAGCCAGTACGGCCCAGCGTTGAGAACCAATCTTAGTAATCTGTTGCGGAGTACGAATACCTGCTACAACGTCTTCACCCTGTGCATTAATCAAATACTCACCATTGAAGAGATCTTCACCGGTAGCGGCATCACGTGAGAAGCAAACACCCGTAGCAGAAGTTTCACCCATATTACCGAATACCATAGCCTGTACACTGACAGCTGTACCCCATTCATCAGGAATTCCCTCCATCTTACGGTAAAGGATCGCACGTTCGTTCATCCATGAATTAAATACTGCACATACGGCACCCCAAAGTTGTTCGTAGGCACAAGTCGGGAAATCTTTTCCGGTCTGTTCTTTTACAGCAGCTTTGAAACGTTTTACAAGTTCTTTAAGATCCGCCACTTCAAGTTCATTGTCCAGCTTCACTCCTTTTGCATGTTTCACGTCTTCGATGATAGCTTCAAACGGATCCACGTCTTCCTTGTTCACAGGTTTCATACCCAACACCACATCACCGTACATCTGTACAAAACGGCGATAAGAATCCCATGCAAAACGGGCATTCCCGGTCTTACGGGTCAATCCTTCCACTACCTCGTCATTCAACCCCAGATTAAGAATCGTATCCATCATACCCGGCATAGAAGCACGTGCTCCGGAACGAACGGAAACCAGCAAAGGGTTCTCAATATCGCCGAACTTCGACTTCATCAAGACTTCAATATTCTCAATTGCTTTTTCTACTTCATTTTTCAGGAGAGCTACGACTTTATCTTGTCCCAGTTCATAATATTCGGTACAAACGTCTGTTGTGATAGTAAATCCGGGAGGAACAGGAACCCCGATAAGGTTCATTTCTGCAAGATTGGCACCTTTGCCACCTAATAAATTCTTCATGTCGGCCTTGCCTTCTGCCTGGCCATTACCAAAAGTATAAACTCTTTTTTTGTCCATAATATGTATTTAAAGTTGTCTATTGGGTTTTTCTGTTCGCAAATCTAAGTATATTTCGTAAACCAAAAAACTTTTAGCGAAAAAAGTTTCTGCTAAAATGCAATTTCGACATTGCAATCTTTATTATTTCAAAGGATAGAGATAAATCCCGAAAAAATGCCTATTTTTGCGAAATAATTTATTAGACTGGTGTAAAAGTGGCAAGAAAGAGAAAAGAGCTTCCCCTACTGGAGAAGATAACAATTACGGATGTGGCTGCCGAAGGAAAAGCCATAGCAAAAGTAGACGACCTGGTGATTTTTGTTCCTTACGTAGTACCGGGTGATGTAGTAAACCTGCAAATCAAACGTAAAAAGAATAAATATGCCGAAGCAGAAGCAGTGAAGTTTCACGAACTCTCTCCGATACGTGCCGTTCCTTTCTGCCAGCACTATGGTGTATGCGGTGGCTGCAAGTGGCAAGTGTTGCCTTATGCAGAGCAAATAAAATTCAAGCAGAAACAAGTAGAAGATAATCTGAGACGTATTGGTAAAATTGAACTGCCGGAGGTATCTCCTATCCTGGGTTCTGCCAAAACCGAATTCTACCGGAACAAACTGGAGTTCACTTTCTCCAACAAGCGCTGGCTCACCAACGAAGAAGTAAAACAGGATGTGAAATACGATCAGATGAATGCTGTAGGTTTCCACATTCCCGGAGCATTTGATAAAGTATTGGCAATAGAAAAATGCTGGTTGCAGGATGATATATCCAATCGTATCCGCAATGCAGTACGCGATTATGCCTACGAACACAATTACTCATTCATCAACCTGCGTTCTCAGGAAGGTATGCTTCGCAACATGATTGTCCGCACATCATCTACAGGAGAATTGATGGTAATTATCATCTGCAAGATTGTAGAAGAGAGCGAAATGAAACTTTTCAAGCAACTGTTGCAATACGTAGCAGATACATTCCCCGAAATAACTTCCCTCCTATACATTATTAATAATAAGTGTAACGATACTATCAATGATCTGGACGTACACGTATTCAAAGGCAACGATCATATGTTTGAAGAGATGGAAGGACTGCGCTTCAAAGTAGGACCGAAATCATTCTACCAGACAAACTCGGAGCAAGCATACAATCTATATAAAATAGCCCGTAACTTTGCCGGATTGACCGGAAACGAACTGGTCTATGACCTTTATACAGGTACGGGAACCATCGCTAACTTCGTATCACGTCAGGCCCGCCAGGTAATTGGTATCGAATATGTGCCCGAAGCCATTGAAGATGCAAAAGTAAATGCAGAAATCAATGACATCCATAATGCACTGTTCTTTGCAGGAGACATGAAAGATATGCTGACGCAGGATTTCATCAACGAATACGGACGTCCGGATGTGATTATAACCGATCCTCCCCGTGCCGGAATGCATCAGGATGTGGTAGATGTTATCTTGTTTGCCGAACCCAAACGGATTGTATACGTTAGTTGTAATCCGGCCACCCAAGCACGCGACTTACAGCTGCTTGATGTGAAATATAAGGTGACAGCCGTGCAACCGGTCGATATGTTCCCACATACGCACCATGTAGAAAATGTAGTATTGCTTGAACTCAGATAAAAGAGAAAAAATGGCTAAAGAAAAAAGACCCAGAAGAACCCCGGCTGAGAAAGCCCGGGCGCAATATACCGGTTATCTGGTGAAGGAACCAATGGAACTCATGGAATTCCTCGCCGCTAAAATGCCGGATGCCAGCCGCACAAAGCTGAAATCATTATTAAGCAAACGTGTGGTTTATGTAGACAATGTAATAACCACTCAGTTTGACTTTGCTTTAAAGCCAGGCATGAAAATACAGATCAGCAAAGATAAAGGCCGGAAAGAATTCAATAACCGCCTGCTGAAGATTGTGTACGAAGATGCCTTTATCATTGTAATAGAGAAAAAGGAAGGGTTACTTTCTGTGAATACCGAACGCCAGAAAGAACGCACAGCCTATACCATCCTGAATGAATATGTACAACGCTCGGGCAAACACCACCGCGTATATGTAGTACATCGTCTGGACCGCGATACATCAGGCATAATGATGTTTGCTAAAGACGAAAAGACCCAGCATACTTTGCGCGAATACTGGCATGATATTGTTACAGACCGTCGCTATGTAGCAGTTGTGGAAGGCGAAATGGAGAAGGATCACGGCACAGTAACCTCCTGGTTAACAGACCGTACACTATACGTAAGCTCCAGTCAGTACGATGATGGTGGCTCTAAATCAATCACACATTATCACACCATCAAACGTGCCAATGGATACTCATTGATGGAACTCGATCTGGAAACAGGACGTAAGAATCAGATTCGTGTACATATGCAAGACTTGGGACATCCTATTATCGGTGACGGAAGATATGGTGGCGAAGGTGTTCCCAACCCTATTGGCCGATTGGCTCTGCATGCTTTCAAACTTTGTTTCTATCATCCGGTGACAAACGAACTAATGGAGTTTGAGACACCGTATCCGCCTAATTTCAAAAAGTTGTTTCTAAAGCAATAATCGTATATTGTAAATTAGTATTTGATATTTATAAAAGGGGGGCTCAGAAAGAGTTACCCCTTTTATAAATACAGCCATTTTCAGACAAAGTATAGTAAAGCTAAAAAAAGAAAGACCTCTTCTTCTGATCCCCACCTGGAAAACATATCAAAAACACCCAGAAGCAACTGAAAATCAGACAATAAAAAAGTACGTACTTTTAGGACACAAAAGTACGTACTTAACACACTGTTAATATGCATTTTAAATCACCGTTAAAATACTAAGTTTGCAAACAAAAAATCAAAGGGTTACAATAAGGCTTAACTTAGTTTGCTTCCAACGTGACGCCGAATTCATAATCTCCATCTGCATAAAGCTCACCATAAAGGAAACGTCCGGTAACATACACTCCTCTGATTTCCAACAGAGGATAATCCGAACCATAATCCAGATATAACGTTCCCATATCTATCCACCAACGCAGATTCAGGGTAGCCGCCCTTCCGCCATCTCCATAATAGTATTGCTCATCTATGGCATAATCATTCCCTTTGAAAGTGACACCACTTTCCACATCATAAGGTCCTACGGCAAAGCCTAAATTACCGACCCACGTACGCCCAATGAGATAATCATAGATGGTTTCATCATCTTCTTCACAAGAAGAAAAGCCAAC
The DNA here is from genome assembly GCF_019734355.1 of Bacteroides sp. K03. Lineage (NCBI taxonomy): Bacteria > Pseudomonadati > Bacteroidota > Bacteroidia > Bacteroidales > Bacteroidaceae > Bacteroides > Bacteroides sp. K03. The sequence goes on along the minus strand of NZ_JAASHC010000014.1, from coordinate 56,163 downwards.
AGCCAGCATGGTCAATACCAACAGCAACTTTATAGGATTCAATATTTTCATATTCGTTATTTTATTCTTTTACAAATGTCACTTCTATACCATCCAATTTACCAGAAAGATAGTTCTGACGTACCCAGACATTATCAAAATAGTGAATCTCTCCGGCACCACGATCCAGTTTCAACCCTTCCATTTCCTGATCTATCCATTCCCAATCAAAATTATAACTTTCAGTACGTGCAGGACGTGATTCGCCGACACGATAATAGTTGAATATCTCTTGTCCGCTCCTATCTTTCGTAAATTTCAGCTGATGGACACACTTCATATTATCTTCTGTATAATTTTCCGACCACGTTTTTCCACACAACTTTTCATCACTATTACGCAAATAATCATCTGTGTAGTAAACATCGTCACCACCACAAGCATTTAAACCAAGTGTCAATACTAATAACAATATAAATCGTGCATAGTTTAATTTTCTCATATTCTTATGACTTATAGTTAATATATGACGACAAATATAGCGTTTTTAATCAACGATGTGTGAATAAAGCCTGCTTTTTTATACCTTTGCGGCCATAAACGTTAAAATTCTTGCATGAAAATTCTTTGGCTCGACTTAAATAGCTCTTATGCCCACTCCTCTTTGGCGTTACCGGCACTGCATGCTCAGATTGCAACAGATAACTCCATCGAATGGGAAATCGTATCAGCTACTATCAATGAAAATGCAGGTATGGTGGCAAACAGTATCTATTATCACCAACCGGATATCATTGCCGCTACCAATTGGCTGTTCAATCACGAGCAGTTGCTACATATTGTTTCAAGAGCTAAAGCGTTGCTTCCGCAATGTTGTGTAGTTATGGGAGGACCTGAGTTTTTGGGAGACAATGAAGCGTTTCTGCGCAAGAATCCATTTGTCAGTTGTGTGTTTCGTGGAGAAGGTGAAGAGGTATTCCCACAGTGGCTTGAGTGTTGGAACCAACCGGAAAACTGGAATGCCATTGCCGGATTGTGCTACCTTGATAAAGAAGGAGGGTATCGCGACAATGGCATTGCCCGCGTTATGGAATTCGCCAATCTCATTTCGCCTGAACAAAGTCGCTTCTTCAACTGGAGTAAACCATTTGTACAACTTGAAACAACACGAGGCTGCTTCAACACGTGCGCCTTCTGTGTAAGTGGTGGAGAAAAACCGGTACGGACACTCTCTATAGAGGTCATCCGTGAACGCTTAAAAGAGATCCACCGACATGGTATCAAAAACATTCGTGTACTTGACCGTACCTTCAATTACAATAACAAACGGGCCAAAGAACTACTCAATCTGTTTCTCGAATTTTCTCCTGATATCTGCTTTCATCTTGAGATACACCCGGCCTTGCTCTCCGAAGAGCTGAAACAGGAACTTGCCAAGCTTCCCAAAGGTTTGCTCCATCTGGAAGCCGGTATTCAGAGTTTGCGTGAGCCTGTACTGGAACAAAGCCGACGGATGGGACGCTTATCCGATGCACTGAACGGACTGAAATACCTATGTACACTGCCCAATATGGAGACTCATGCCGATCTTATTGCCGGACTACCGCTGTATCATCTCTCCGAAATATTCGAAGACATACGAACCCTTGCCGAGTATGGAGCAGGAGAAATACAATTGGAATCGTTAAAGTTGCTTCCCGGTACAGAAATGCGGAGAAGAGCGGAAGAATTAGGGATTCAATATGCTCCACTCCCACCTTACGAAGTGTTGCAAACCAGGGAAATCAGTGTAGATGAGCTACAAACAGCCCGCTACCTCTCACGATTATTAGATGGTTTCTATAACACTCCTGCCTGGCAGTCTATCACGCGAAAATTGATTATGGAAAACCAAACATTTCTACACGATCTTTTAAATCATCTGATAGAGATAGGGCTGATAGACCAACCGCTGAGCCTGGAGAAAAGAGGATTGATTCTGTATGAATTCTGTAAAAAGTACTATACTGACTATCAGACGCAAGTAAGTATTGCCTGGATAGAGGCGGGTATGTCGTTAAAGAAACTTCCGGCTGAAAAAGTCAAAACCAAGCGGCAGGTTCCTCCTGAAACATGGACAACCATCTATGGCAAATACAAAGAAACACTGCGTTTGTGCTTTTTGCCAATAAATCAGGAGGGACAAGCCGGTTATTGGTTTGGATTTGAATCGGAAATACAGAAAATCGAACCGGTTTTTAAGGCGTTCACAACATGATACGCAACATCGCAAGTATCAAAATCATTGTTTGATAACCTTAAAGACCGCATTCTGAACTTTCACAAAATAAATCCCGGTTGAAAAAGAAGATATATCAATTGTCCGGTTCCATGTTTCTGTAACCTTGACTCCCAAAGCATTGTATATACAAATCGTCTCACCATCATCAGTACCTTCAATATTCAAGACATCTGAAGCCGGATTCGGGTATATCGTCACAGCTGTTTGATTTTCGATCCTATTGATATCCGTTGGCACGTCTATGATATTAATACGAGTCTCTAAAATACTGTTCCATTTATTTTTAGTATTTCCCTTTCCGCTTATTCTGACATAGCGGGCTTTACAAGGACCTATGTAAAACGTCTCCCAACGATCCGTATTTCCTCCGGATTGGCCATTAAAAACTTCTGTCCAGTTTTCATCATCCGTCGAAAGCTCTATTGAAAAGTTAAACTTGCGCTTATGCCCATCCCAAAATGCAATATCAACCGTTGCTATAGTTTCTTCTGATAGTAAATCGTACTTAATCCATTGTTCACCTTCGGCCGACCAACGTGTATTGAAATCCCGATCCAAAGTCTTTTCCGGGGTATTTGTCGTACCGGTTTCATAAGTACTTGCTGTCACGTTTATGTTCACTGCCTCGACAGGCGGTTCCGGTAAATCACCTACTTCCGGCATTTCACCTTCGGCCAGTTTTACAACTTCACTTCCGGCCAACAGGAAAGCTCCGACTCCATAGTCCCAGGTCGATTCAGCATTTAAGGGATAGTTTGACTCCGGCTTGAAACCTGGTCCTTGAACATATCCTAAAAGTCCGTTTTTATGAACCGCAATCGTAGTCATTCCATTCCACGCTTTGAGAACCACAGGCAGATAAAGCTCTCTATCGAGTACTCCGTGATTTATTCCCCAGGATAAGCCATATACAAAAAGGGCTGTACCGCTTGTTTCCGGACCAGCAAGATGTTCCGGATCGGACAGATTTCTATTCCAGAAGCCATCTTCACGCTGACAGACTTTTAAAGTTGCTGCCATTTCCGTCAGCAACTGAACATATTCCACTCTATAAGAATGATCGGCAGGCAGGTCATTCAAGACACGAACACAAGCAGCAACCGCCCAACCATTTCCACGAGACCAGCAGACTTTCTTCTTATTAGGACTCAGGCTCTTGGCAGGTACCTGCGTACTATCACGAAACCAAATGTGGTCTGTTTCATCATAAAGTTTCCAACGCGCTTTTGAATAGGTATGCATAGCATGCATCCGTTCAAAACAAACGTTATCTTTATACAAATCTCCCAGTTTCGAGAAAAGAGGCATCGCCATAAAATAAGAATCTACCCACCACCAATCGTCAATAGATTCCTGCGGATTAGCAATCAAATTATCCACACACTCTTTAATGGCCTGTATCTTATACTCCTGTTTATTTTTATCCAACCGGTACAAATCAATGTAAGTTTGCCCACACACTTGCCCGTCAGCACCATGCTTGTCAGCATTTACTCCCAACGCCCACTTATTTTTTTCGGCCCATAAGGTCATATAATCAAGTAACTTCTGATCCTGATAAACCTTATAAAACTCCATACATCCTGTGAAATAAGCGGATTTTACCCAATCGTTAGTTCCTGCGGAAATTGCATTGTTGGTCATGTAATAGTTGTTCACTAAAGCCATTTGCTGAAGGACTTCCATCTTTGTAGGTAACTGCAATATAGTTGCACTAACAGATAAAATGGGCACACAACAAAAGGAAACCAGTAACTGTTTCCTCAAAATACATTTATTCAAATTCATACTACTTCTTTAATTATTCTGGTTTGTGTTTATGAAGTTTTTATAAAACGGCTACAATATACAAATCATTAAATAATTGAAAAAAATTAATCCTAAAATTTTGTAGCAGAAGGATGCTTTTTGCTGATACATTAATTATAATGGTTAACAAGGGAATAGCAGAGTCAATGTATATGAGAGATTTATTCGATTTCTATTCCAAAGTCTGGGGAATCGACAAACCCATTAATAACTTATAAACAAACCGAAGAACAATATAACTCTGATTATTAATTTAAAATTCAAAAGTTTCAATCTCCAAATTCTATAAGCAATACCTAACCGCAAATACATTCAATCGATAAAGATCGTTATTTATCCAACCGAAAGCAATTAATTACTAATATTAATTCTCTACCTTTGTACCATTGACTGAAAGATAAAATATACAGAAACAATGAAAAAGTTCATCAAGGGCTTCCGGTTCACCCCTTCTAATTACCCGGACGAGATAGAAGATAAAATTCAAAAATACAGAAAACAAGGCATAAAACTCCCTCCACGAAAGGTACTCCGTACACCGGAACAATTGGAAGGTATACGCGAAAGTGCTAAAATCAATACTGCACTGCTGGATTATATTTCCGAGAACATTCGTGAAGGCATGTCTACAGAAGAAATCGACCGTATGGTATATGATTTCACTACCAGCCACGGTGCTACCCCTGCCCCACTCAATTATGAAGGATTCCCCAAAAGTGTATGTACGAGCATCAACGAAGTAGTATGTCACGGTATACCAAGTAAAAATGAAATTCTGAGTAGTGGAGATATTGTTAATGTAGATGTTTCAACTATCTATAAAGGATATTTCTCGGATGCCTCACGTATGTTTATGATTGGAGATGTAAATCCGGAGATGCGCCGGCTGGTACAAGTCACCAAAGAATGTATGGAAATAGGCATTGCTGCTGCGCAACCCTGGGCACGACTGGGCGATGTAGGTGCCGCTATCCAGGAACATGCCGAGAAAAACGGATATAGTGTAGTACGTGATCTTTGCGGACATGGAGTAGGTATGCAGTTTCATGAGGAACCGGATGTGGAACACTTTGGCCGCCGGGGTACAGGTATGATGATTGTTCCGGGAATGACATTTACCATAGAACCGATGATAAATATGGGTACATACGAAGTATTCATAGATGACGCGGACGGATGGACTGTCTGTACGGACGACGGAATGCCGTCGGCACAATGGGAAAACATGATTCTGATAACTGAAACCGGTAATGAAATACTGACGTATTAACTCATGGAACTGATTTTACTCATTGTCACTATCATACTACTGATTGGGCTCATCATTTTAATACTGACTAAAAATAACGGGCAGGCACAAAGTGAGCAACTGCAAACTGCTTTGCGACAGCAAATGCAGGAGAACCGTGAAGAGCTGAATCGTAGCATACGCGAACTCCGCATGGAAATGACACAAGCCCTCAATCAAAGCATGCAACAAGTACAGGATGTACTGCACAAAAATATGATGACCACCGGAGAACTGCAAAGACAGAAGTTTGATACAATGGCACGTCAGCAGGAAATGTTACTAAAATCTACAGAAAAGCGTCTGGATGACATGCGGCTCATGGTAGAAGAAAAGTTACAGAAAACGCTGAACGAACGTATCGGGCAGTCTTTTGAGATAGTCCGGTCACAGCTTGAAAATGTGCAGAAAGGATTGGGAGAAATGAAATCTCTGGCACAAGACGTAGGAGGGCTGAAAAAAGTGCTGAGCAATGTAAAAATGCGGGGCACTTTCGGTGAAGTACAATTGGGAGCATTACTGGAACAAATGATGAGTCCCGAACAATATGATGCCAATGTCAAAACGAAGAAAAGCGGAACTGAATTCGTGGAGTTCGCCATCAAGCTACCGGGTAAAGATGATGCTAACAGTACGGTATATCTTCCTATTGATGCGAAATTTCCAAAAGATGTCTACGAGCAATACTATGATGCCTTTGAAGCAGGAGATACCGCACTGATAGAATCATCCGGGAAACAACTGGAGAATACAATCAAAAAAATGGCAAAAGACATTCATGATAAATACGTTGACCCACCTTACACAACAGACTTTGCCATCCTGTTTCTGCCCTTCGAGAGCATTTACGCAGAAGTTATACGCCGCACAGCCTTAGTAGAAATGCTGCAAAAGGAATACAAAATCGTAATTACAGGACCAACCACTCTGGGTGCCATTCTAAACAGCCTGCAAATGGGCTTCCGCACACTTGCCATTCAAAAAAGAACGGGAGAAGTATGGACTGTGCTGGGAGCGGTAAAAACAGAATTCAGCAAATTTGGCGGATTACTTGAAAAAGTACAAAAGAATCTGCAAAATGCCGGTGATCAGCTGGAAGAGGTAATGGGAAAACGTACCCGTGCCATCGAAAGAAAGCTCCGGCAAGTGGAACAATTGCCACATGAAGAAAGTCAGAAAATTCTGCCTATCGATGAAAGTGAAGGAGATGACGAATAACATAAAGAAATAAGTTTTACTTACAACAAAGAAAGCCTCCCCCCTTCTTCCGCCTTATTTTTGTAAATTCTTATAAAAAATCAAATTATTGGTCGTAGAGAAACAGTTCGTTTCTCTACGACCAACGAAGTGTTCCTCGGTGTGTTTCGGGTCGATCTTCTACGAGTAAAAATAGCATCCTATAGCAATCTCATAATCAACTATTTAACAAAACATAAGTTTGTGTATTTTTCTTACTCAACTAACATATTCAGTTTTTTCATTTCTGTTTTTTTTCTATCCACAAATATTTACAACAGCAAATAAAGTCGCAAAAAATAGTCATTTCTTCTTGGGTAATACCAGATAGAGTACAATATATCCTAAAGCACCTGCCAAAACCGTACCTGAAAGGACTCCGAATTTAGCCTGATTCAACAATATAGGATATGTGGAGCCGAATGAAAGATTAGCAATGAACAATGACACGGTAAAACCAATACCACCCAACAAAGAAACACCTGCTATATTCTTCCAATTCATACCTTCCGGCATAGGTGTCAGCCTGCTCTTAATAGCCAGCCAGGTAAAGAAATAAATCCCCAAAAACTTACCACACAGTAAACCTAAAGCTACTGCTATACTGACCTTTCCCATTACTTCTCCCCCTCCACTAAACACAACTCCTGCATTTACAAAAGCAAACAATGGTAGAATAATGTAATTGACTGCTCCATGAAGATTATCTTCCAAGGATTGTAAAGGGCTAATTACACGGTCGGAAGCAGACTCTACCTGTTTCAGCTTGGCAATTTGCTCATTAGTAAGAACAATGCTGTTTCCTTCCATAGTCGGGAATGTATTGATTATACGGCGGATACGCTCAATATACTTACCAACATGCAACTGAGGTTTGGCCGGAATTATAAAGGCAAACAGTACCCCGGCAATCGTACTATGAATACCTGATTGCAAGAGAAGATACCAGATAATAACCCCAATAATCAAAAAGAACAATTTATTGGTTGCTCCATGTTTACCGATAAAATAAAGTAGTACAAAAAGCAAAGCAGCTACCAGCAGATATCCATAAGCCACATGCGAACTATAAAAGACTGCAATAACAAGAATACCGCCAATATCATCGACCACGGCAAAAGCTGTCAGAAAAATTTTCAGACTTAACGGGACACGTTTCCCCAATAAGCTAAGCACACCCAATGAAAAAGCAATATCTGTAGCCATCGGAATGGCAAGCCCCTGTCCTTCCGGAGTGTACGAGGTACAAATAAACGAATAAATAAGAACAGGAATCAGCATACCACCACAGGCTGCAATAAACGGTAATACTGCTTTACGGAAAGAAGACAACTCTCCCACCAATAATTCACGTTTTATCTCCAACCCAACTAACAGAAAAAATACAGTCATCAACCCATCGTTAATAAACTCAATCATAGTCAGATTTTGACCTCCATGTGAAAGCAGGTTGAAACTTCCTATCCGAAAATGAAGTTCATGTGAAAGAAACTCCTGATAGGCAGGAGCCAACGGAGAATTAGCAATAATAGCAGCAGCTATGGCAGTTACAAACAACAAAATACTCGCCACAATATTCATAGCCGAGAAATTCCTCATTGAACGTAAGATAGTCATAATATGTGTGTTTTAGTTAGTATATGATTTAATATTATTTCTATTATTCCATATAGCTTCTCAAAGCTAGTTTTTTTACCCAGAGAACAAAGATTCCGGTTAATATTAAGTTCAGTACGATTGTGAGAACCGAAATAGCCAAAGCAGGCCCACCAAGATTGTAACCAAGAGCTATGAAAATAACCCCTGCTCCTACTTCACCACGGGTAAACATACCAATAGACAAAGCTAATCGCTCACTGAATTTGCGATCCCGATAGAAAAAGACGGGAAATAACTTTCCGATATTCGATAATAAAGAAACAATGAGCACATGAAGAGCAATCACTCCCCACGGCATCATCTCCTGTGAGCCGGTAACGGAATATTCTCCCGTTTGAGTCTCTGCAAAATTGACACCTATAAAATGAGGCATACTCATACCTACCAGAAACATAAACAGGAAAGAAATGCCGGTAGAAACTTTGCGTTCCATTGGGGTATCTATCTCTTTGTGCTTCATTATCATACCTAATATAAACGCAGGCAGCAACACTTCAATGTGAATACTTCCTTCTTCGCCATACAGACTTTTACTGATCAGATACAAAGATTGAGTAGCAATAAAGACAAGGGTAGAATAAAATAAAATTGCTTTCCAGTCCTGCCTCCAATTGTATTTGCTCAACTGTCTCCAGCCAAACAACAGTAACAAAAATACAATCAGAACGACAATGATCAGCTGCCAGCGTAAGCCAATCATCATAATCTGAAGGGGAATCATCAAAAGAATGGTATCAAGATCATCGAAAATGGCAAGTACCTGAATCTTTTTGTACATCCAACTTGCTTTGAGCCCAATGGCAGCCAGCATAGTAAAAAGGATACCGGCAGAAGTAGGAGCAGCAAAACGGCTCAGTAATAAGTTCTCTTTCCACGCTTCCCAACTATTCCAAAACTCCGGCGGAAGCAATACAAATATATAATAGAGGGCAATCAGCAACCAAGGCACAGCAGCCGTAGCCATTGCTATAAAATAATCTTCAGTGTAACTTTTCCAACGGGATTTATCGACTTCAAACTCCCTGCCTACATTAATCATAATGAAACCCAGACAGATATAAAGCAGTATATTGGAAATCGTCTTCACTACACCATATCCTTCTCCCGCAAGCACAGGCAGGAACTGGGAGAGGAGAAGACCTATTATAAGGAAAACCGAAAAAGACAGAACTTTTCTCATTTTGTATTGTACGTATTTAAGTAATTGCCAGGGAAAGCTCTGTGGACAGATGGCGATTACCTGGTGTATCTAAAACTATTAGCAGCGCTATTTGTTCAAGATACACCCTCTTTTAGCTATCATAAAAAAGAATTAATCAAGCTTCAGTACAGCAAGGAAGGCTTTCTGAGGCACCTCTACATTACCGATCTGCTTCATACGTTTCTTTCCTTTTTTCTGTTTTTCAAGCAACTTACGTTTACGGCTGATATCACCACCATAACATTTTGCAGTCACATCCTTACGAACCGCTTTTATCGTTTCGCGGGCTATAATCTTAGCACCGATAGCTGCCTGGATAGCAATTTCAAACTGCTGTCTGGGAATCAGTTCCTTCAACTTCTCGCACATACGGCGCCCCATATCGTAAGCATTATCAAAATGAGTCAGTGTAGAAAGCGCATCAACAGATTCTCCATTCAGCAAAATATCAAGTTTTACGAGCTTAGACGGACGGAAACCATCCGGATGATAATCAAAAGAAGCATATCCTTTGGAAATACTTTTCAGTCGATCGTAGAAATCGATCACAATCTCACCCAAAGGCATGTTATAATATATTTCTACACGATTGCCGGAAATATATTCCTGTTTAATCAGCTCACCGCGTTTGCCCAAACAAAGGGTCATAATAGGACCGATATAGTCGGTAGTGGTGATAATGGATGACTTGATATACGGTTCTTCAATACGATCTATCATTGTAGGATCGGGCATACCACCAGGGTTGTGCACCTCAGTCATGTTTCCCTGCTTGTCGTAGATATTATAAGAAACGTTTGGCACGGTAGTAATCACATTCATGTCGAACTCACGATCAAGACGTTCCTGCACAATCTCCATATGAAGCAGCCCCAGGAATCCGCAACGGAATCCAAAGCCTAAAGCTAATGAAGATTCCGGCTGGAAAGTAAGAGAAGCATCGTTCAGCTGCAATTTCTCCAAAGAAGCACGCAGGTCTTCAAACTCTTCGGCCTCAATAGGATATACACCGGCAAATACCATTGGTTTTACTTCTTCAAACCCATCAATTGCTCTGTCACAAGGACGGGCAATATGTGTGATAGTATCACCTACCTTTACTTCTTTGGAAGTCTTAATACCCGAAATGATATATCCTACATCTCCGGTACGTAATTCCTTACGCGGAACCATATCCATCTTGAGAACTCCGATTTCGTCGGCTGCATATTCTTTTCCGGTATTAAAAAATTTCACCTTATCACCGGAACGAATCACTCCGTTTACTATTTTGAAGTAAGCAATGATTCCGCGGAAAGAATTAAATACAGAGTCAAAAATCAATGCCTGCAACGGTGCTTCATCATCTCCCTGCGGATGAGGTATACGTTCAATAACAGCAGCGAGTATTTCCTCTACTCCCATACCCGTCTTTCCGGATGCACGTATGATTTCATCACGTTTACAGCCCAGCAACTCAACGATTTCGTCTTCTACTTCTTCGGGCATGGCACTTGCCATATCGCATTTATTAATGACAGGAATAATTTCCAGATCATGTTCAATGGCCATATAAAGATTCGAGATTGTCTGCGCCTGTACTCCCTGCGAAGCATCTACAATGAGTAATGCACCTTCACAAGCAGCAATAGAACGGGAAACTTCATACGAGAAGTCCACATGTCCCGGAGTATCAATTAAATTCAGAATATACTTTTCGCCTTTATATGTATACTCCATCTGTATGGCATGGCTCTTAATGGTGATACCTCTCTCCTTTTCCAGATCCATATCATCCAGCATCTGGCCTGCGGTCACCTGTATGGTGTTGGTGAATTCCAACAGACGATCTGCTAACGTTGATTTACCGTGGTCAATATGAGCAATAATGCAAAAATTACGTATATTCTTCATTCTAAAACAACTATCTAATTATAAATAAGAACTTTATGATAAAAGAAGGATACTCTCGTAAAACATTCGTAAAACAAATGACAATATACAATAAATAACAACTCTTTTATTGGGCACAAAGATAATGAAAAATATGAGGTTTTAAAAGCTATTTTTTAATAACTCCAAAGGACTAAGTGTACTACTGTAATAAAACAAAAAGACAACTAAAACAAGGCTATCTTCCATGACAATTCTTATATTTCTTGCCGCTTCCACATAGACATAAATCATTTCGACTTATTATTCTTGATGCAGTTTTTTCTTGGATATCTTCAGAATTCTTATCTTGCAATGTTACTTTATTTTTTCCATAGAACTTATAAAAGTAGAAACAGAAGTTTTTTTTAACTTTTCATTCGAGTCTTCTATTTTTTTTGAACTAACTCTAAATATTTACCATTTGGATATTTTATCAAATACTCCATACTGGAAGTTAGAAAATCCGTACCAGATTCATATCATTTGCCTTTATTTACAATAAAATTTTGCGAATCATCTACATAAAAAAATGCGCTGATAACATTCAGAAATGTATCAACGCATTTTTTTATGGGTAAGTGATTTACTCTCTTAGTTCAATTTAATGAAAAGTTCACCTTCAATTTCCTGAGTAGAAACTTTGTCTTCTCTTAGCAACCAACCAAGACCCAAGAACAAGTCTTTGTCTACCAGCTTAGTTACTTTCTTGATTTGCTTAGCGGTCAGACCTTCTGTACCGTCCAGTGCATTCCAGATTTTACCTGCAATTTCACCTGCTTTTTCTTTCAACATTTGCTTTAGAAATTTTAGTTAAACATGATGTAAAAACTTACAGCCTCTCAGCTTTCAGGTTTTATTTCAGCTGCAAATATAGTTATATTTATGTTATATAACACTTTATTAGGCATTTTTTTACATAATCTGTAATAAAAACGGCTTTTTAAAAGCTATTTCAGATGTTTTTCGAGATATTCTGCCCAAATTCGGGCAGCCTCTTCTACCATCCTGGAACACGGACGTTTAGCATAATATTGCTCAGTTCTTTCTTCAGGAACTGATGACAAAAGAGGTTTCTTCTTCAAACCTAATAGTTCGCCACAGTTCAATGAACCATTCCTTTTCCTGAACTCAGCAGCAAGTTCCTGTACCAAAGCATAATTAGCAGCTTTCCCTTCTTTATCGGCTCCGTCAGTTGCCCCTGTTTCCAGTCCGGCCAGCAGAAACATACCGCAAGCAGCACCACAAGTTTCTCTCATACGGCCAATTCCCCCTCCGAAAGAGGCTGACATACGAAAAGCCTGTTCTTCGGTAAATCCATACATATCAGCAAAAGCAGCCACTACAGACTGAGAACAATTATAACCGCTCTTGAAAAGTTCAACGGCACGTTGTATTCTATCTTCCATTTTTGTTTCTATTATTTATTTGTGCAAAAGTATAAAAAAGTATCTTTGCAGGCATAACTAAAATGCAGTAATATAATGGCTACAACCTTTGATATACAATTACCACACTACTCACGTGGTTTTCATTTGATAACCCGTGACATTGTATCACATTTACCTGAGCTCCCCGAAAATGGATTGCTTGTAGTGTTTATCAAACATACTTCAGCAGGAATTACAATCAATGAAAATGCAGATCCGGATGTCCGTAAAGACTTCCAGACCTTCTTTAATAAGTTGGTTCCGGATGGAGCACCTTACTTCATTCATACCCTGGAAGGACCAGACGATATGAGTGCACATATTAAAGCGTCATTAATTGGCAGTTCAGTCACAATCCCCATCAAGAACCACAAGTTAAACCTGGGTACCTGGCAGGGAATTTATCTGTGTGAGTTTCGTGACGGAGGAGACAGTCGGAAACTAAGCATTAGTGTACTCTAATGTAATCAGTCCTTTACTTCCAACACCATCGGACAATGATCAGAGTGTACCGCTTCATTCAATATACAGGCACTCTTCAGCATCGGGCGTACAGGTTCACTTACCATACAGTAGTCTATACGCCACCCTTTATTCTTTGCACGTGAATTGAAGCGATAACTCCACCAGGTGTACTCTTGCTTTTCGGGATACAATGTGCGGAAAGAATCAACAAAACCAGCAGAAAGAAAGCGAGTCATCCATTCCCGTTCCTCTGGTAAGAAACCGCTATTCGTAGCATTACGGACAGGATCATGGATATCTATCGCTTCATGACAGATATTGTAATCTCCGCAAAGAATCAAATTGGGACGGGACTTTTGCAATTCTGTTACATATTTCTGAAAAGCTTCCAGCCATACCATTTTGAATGCCTGCCGTTCATCACCACTCGTCCCTGAAGGATGATATACACTCACAACTGATAAATCACCAAAATCGGCACGAATAAAACGTCCCTCATTATCATACTCTTCGATTCCCATTCCATATTCCACATGATCGGGTTCACGACGGGTAAGGATAGCTACACCACTGTAGCCTTTCTTTTGTGCTGAATATAAATAGCCCTTATATCCCAATGCCTCAAAAGCTTCTCCGGGATATTGTTCTGGTTGCAATTTGGTTTCCTGCAAACAAAGTACATCCGGCTGTTCTTGTGCCAACCACTCAGGCAAACCTTTTGAAACTGCGGCACGCAAGCCATTCACATTATAAGTTATTATCTTCATAAGATGTTTATATTTACAATCGAGAATCCTGAGTTCACAAGATTTCTACGAATATTAGTTATCAGTCATTAGACGATTTCTTTGTTCTTCTATCTTAGCGGCTTCCCATCCTATCATAGCAGTTTTGCGAGTCAATCCCCAATGGTACCCTCCCAAGGCACCGGTAGAGCGAATGACACGGTGACAAGGAATTAAGAATGCTACCGGATTGTCTCCTACTGCTGTTCCTACAGCACGGGATGAACCGGGACTATCCAGATAGTTAGCAATGTCTCCATAGGTGGTCAATGTTCCCATTGGTATCTTCAGTAACGCCTCCCAAACCTTCAATTGAAATTCCGTACCACGCAAATGTAGCTTTACCTCATTGAGATTTGTCCAGTCCATAGAAAAAACAGCAAGGGCACGTTCCTGAAATTCATCGGGATGCTTCTCGAACGTAGCGAACGGAAAGTGATGTCCCAGTTCTGCCAATGCCTGTTCCCGATCGTCACAAAAAGTCATATAACATACTCCTTTGGAAGTAGATGCGACTAATATTTCACCAAAAAGAGTTTTGGCAAAACGATAGTTTATGGTCAATCCTCTGCCACCAACTTTATATTCTCCGGGAGTCATTCCTTCAATATGAATAAAAAGTTCGTGCAATCGCCCCGTCCCCGAAAGCCCGGTTTCAAAAGCAGCATCAAAAATACTTCCCTGCCCTTCTTTCAAGATTCTCTTAGCACGATTTACACTGATATATTGCAGGAATTTCTTCGGACTCACTCCTACCCATTCTGTAAATAGCCGCTGAAAATGATAAATACTTACATTCGCCTCCTCCGCTATATCAAATAACGAAGGCTGCTCCTGGTAGTTTCGGGTAATATACTCAATGGCGTCTGCCACGCGGGCAAAATTAATCTCGTCTTGTTTATTACTCATAATTATTAAGTTTTACCGGGTAAAATTAGTACTACCATTCAGCAATGGCAACCTGTTTCTTGCTATCTTATCTTTTCAGGAAAACAACAACATGATATTCAATACAGATACTACTACTGCAATAGCATAAAGCACAAATGTACTCCAACGACTATTCACATAATTGCCCATTACTTTCCGCGAAGAAGTTAACCCGACTTGCAAAAATACAGTAAACGGCAATTGAATACTCAACACCATCTGTGATATAATCAATCCTTTGAAAGGATCACCAATAAAAAATATCAGTAGCAAAGCAATACCTAAAGAGAGAATAACGCCCACCTGTGAATGACTATCCTTTATATGATACGATTCACCAAAGATCCCCGCAAAAATAGATCCGGCAGCCATTCCACTGGTTATGGTAGAAGAAATTCCCGCCATCAACAGAGCCAAAGCAAACACAATAGCGGCATTACTGCCTAACAAAGGCTCTAATAATGATTTTGCCTGCTGCAACTCCTCTACCTGTATTCCACTTTTAAAAAAAGTAGCAGCAGCAAGCAGAATCATCGCACTATTAATGGCCCATCCGACGATCATTGAAAAAAGTGTATCGAATAATTCATATTTAAGAACCTTCCGGATAGAAGTATCATCTTGCTTATTATATTCATGGCTTTGTATCACCTCCGAATGAAGAAACAGATTGTGAGGCATTACTACCGCTCCAAGCACACTCATAATGATAAGCATACTCCCTTTCGGAATGGCAGGCGTCACCCAACCTTGCGCAGCTAACGGCCAGTCTATATCTACAAGAAACAACTCATAAATAAACGAAAGTCCAATAACAGACACAAAAGCAATAATAGAACGTTCTATCTTTTTATAGGAATTGGTAAATAACATAACAGAAACGAAAGCCGTGGTCAATACAGCTCCCCAGATTATAGGGATATCAAGCAGCATCTCCAATGCAATGGCCCCCCCAAGAATCTCAGCCAACGAAGTAGATATAGAAGCTAATACAGCCGTCCCAAGGATAGGACGTGATACCCATTTGGGGGCATATTGAGTAGCAGCCTCTGACAAACAAAGTCCGGTTACAATACCCAAATGCGCTACATTATGCTGAAGTACGATTAACATGATGGTAGACAGCGTTACTACCCATAATAAGGAGTAACCAAACTCAGAACCAGCGGCAAAGTTAGAAGCCCAGTTACCCGGGTCGATAAATCCTACAGTAACAAGTAAGCCGGGACCGATATATCTGAACACATCCAGTCCCCCTAAATAGCGTTTATGGTCTTTACGCTTTAAATCCTTAAATATATTCCGCATAATAAAGTTCTGTTCTTTTTTCTTTAATGTTTGCACAAAATTACGATTAAATGCTATCAAAAACAATGTTTAATCTGGTTTTGTTGAAAGGTAGCAATCTACCTTAATGATAATAAATAAAACAATCCAGCCGTTTGTTCTGTTCATCAAAAACCCTTATCTTTGAACGTTATTTAATTTAAAATAAGACATTATATGAAAAAAATCCTCTCAGCAGTTTGCCTTACTGTACTTACATTAACCTCTTGCCAGCAGGCAAAACAAAAAGTATTCGAGATTGCTTCTCAAGAAGTAAATAAACAATGTCCTATGACTATAGACGAAATGACAAGAATGGACAGTACCAGTTACACAGGTGGTGATAACACATTTACCTACTATTATACCCTCACGGGTACTGCTGATGATCCTACTATTGCAGAGGCTACTCAAAAGCAATTGGCAGAAAGTCTTCCGGAAATTATCAAAAACACGGATGATCTTAAAATATACAGAGAAATGGATGTAACTATGCTGTATGTCTATCTATCAGACAAGACTCATCAAGAGCTGTTTCGTGTTAAGATAACACCGGATCTGTACAAATAAAAAAAAAGAATTTCTATCAAATAAAAACGGAGGCACTTAAAAATAGTGTCTCCGTTTTTATTTGATGCTATATTAATTTCAATATCCCATTTCGTGCAATGCTTTGCATAACTGATCGGGACAGGAAGTTGGACGGCCACTACACCGGATACCCTCCAGTCTGGTAATCACCTCCTCTACTTTCATCCCCTTCACTAAACGGGAAACTCCCTGTAAGTTACCATTACATCCACCCCAATAGGCCACTTCTTTCAGAATACCATTCTCTACATCGAGTTCAATATTCGTACTACAAGTACCCTGGGTTCTATAGACATACTTCATTATTCTCCGTCCTCAGGCGCCGGTTTCATATTAGTATATACATTCTGAACATCCTCGTCATCTTCAAGGCGTTCTACCATCTTATCAATAGTAGCACGTTGTTCGTCATTCAGTTCTTTTTCGTCATTCGGAATACGGGTAAATTCTGCAGCCTTTACCTCAAAACCATTGTCTTCAAGATATTTCTGAATCTGAGCAAATGATTTAGGATCACCATAAATTGTGATTTCTTCCTCATCCTCATCATATTCATCCTCTACTCCGTAATCGATCAGTTCAAGAATCAGTTCATCCATTTCCAATCCTTCTTTCTTGGCAATAGTGAACATAGATTTCCAACTGAACATAAAATCGAGGCTACCGGAAGTACCCAATGTTCCACCAAATTTATTGAAAACACTACGTACATTAGCTACAGTACGGGTAGTATTATCAGTTGCAGTTTCTACAAATACAGCAATACCAAATGGACCATATCCTTCATAATTCATTTCTTTATAGTCCTTCTGATCTTTACCCATTGCATTTTTGATAGCGCGTTCCACGTTATCCTTCGGCATATTCTCACGTTTTGCAGTAGCAACAACTGCACGCAGGTGCGGATTATTTTCAGGATCCGGCCCACCGGCTTTTACAGCAATAGCAATCTGTTTACCTATTCTCGTAAATGTACGGGCCATATTACCCCATCTTTTCAGCTTGGTAGCTTTTCTATATTCGAACGCTCTTCCCATTGGTCTATATTTTAATTATTAATTTTAAATTATTAATTTCCACAAGATTTCTATCTCAGTTTCGCATTTAGCTTTTCTTCCAGATTCTTCACTAGCTTAGACATGATTTTGTCAATCATCTTATCGTTAAGTGTCTGTGACTCGTCCTGCAACAAGAAACTCACTGCATACGATTTCTTACCGGCTTCCAGATTCTTACCTTCGTACACATCGAAAAGTTCTACCTCTTTCAAAAGTTTCTTCTCTGTTTCATACGCTATCTTTTCAATCTCAGCAAACTGAACATTCTTATCAAGCAACAATGCAAGGTCACGTTTCACAGCCGGAAATTTGGATATTTCCTTGTAACTGATCTTCACTGAACGAATAGCTTTCATCAGTTCTTTCCAGTCAAAATCAGCATAATACACTTCATTATCGATATCAAATGCTTTCAGCAACTTCTTCGTTACGACACCAAATGTAGCCAGACGTTTTCCACCCTTTGTATTAACAGAAAGAGCAGCTGCAAATATATCATCAGTCAGATTACCCACTACAAGATTGTGTAAATCAAGTCCCAGGCGTTTCAGTATATTCTCTACATAAGCCTTTAACTCATACACCGAACTGTTTTCATCTGCATGCGCCCATGAGTTTGAAACTCTCTTGCCTGTCACCCATAACCCAAGGTGATAATCTTCCGCATATGCAGCCAATGTCTTTTCCGGATTCTTCTTATCGGCATCAAAGTAATAACAATTACCAAATTCAAAGAATTTCAAATCGGCATTCTTACGATTGGCATTATGAGCAATACTCTCAAGACCACCAAATAACAATGTCTGACGCATACTGTTCAAATCAGCACTCAACGGATTCATCAACATTACCAGATGATTAGAGGGATAAGTTTCCAATCCATCATAGTAGGCAGCACGAGTCAAAGAGTTATTCAATATTTCATTAAACCCGCAACCAACCAATTGTTCAGCAACCAAATTTTGTAATTTGTTTGATTTATCCGCATCACCTTTAGTTGTCAGGCTGGACTTCAATGTAGAAGGAATTTCCACATTATTGTATCCATAGATACGAAGAATGTCTTCAATCACATCACAATCACGTTGCACATCTACACGATAAGGAGGAACAGCCAATGTCAAACCTTCAACTGTTTCATTTGTAATCTTCATCTCCAGACTGGATACAATACTTTTAATTGTTTCCACCGGAATTACTTTGCCCACCAACGAATATATTTTCTCATACGCAAGCTCGACTACAAAATCCTGTGCAGGTGCAACGCAAATATCTTTAATCTCACTGGAGATTGTACCTCCCGCCAGTTCTTTCACCAACAAGGCAGCCAGTTTCAGACAGTAGATAGTAATATTAGGATCGATACCTCTTTCAAAGCGGAACGAAGCATCAGTATTTAAACCATGACGACGGGCTGTCTTACGCACCCATGTAGGATGAAAATAAGCACTTTCGATAAATACATCTGTTGTAGTTTCTGTAGAGCCGGAATCCAATCCGCCGAATACACCGGCAATGCACATAG
Organism: Bacteroides sp. K03; assembly: GCF_019734355.1. Classification (NCBI taxonomy): domain Bacteria; kingdom Pseudomonadati; phylum Bacteroidota; class Bacteroidia; order Bacteroidales; family Bacteroidaceae; genus Bacteroides; species Bacteroides sp. K03. The sequence goes on along the minus strand of NZ_JAASHC010000014.1, from coordinate 36,689 downwards.
CTTCTTCCTTATTGCAGATCATCAGGTCACGTTCGTTCAACTTACGTTCCACACCATCCAATGTCACAAAAGGAGTACCTTCAGGCATTGTTTTCACAATTACTTCCCCACCCTTGATTTTATCTGCATCAAAGCAGTGCAACGGTTGTCCGAAAGCATGAACAATATAATTGGTGATATCTACTACATTATTAATAGGCCGCACACCAATGAGGTGAAGTTTATTCTGCAACCATTCCGGGCTTTCTTTCACAGTCACACCCTTTACAGTCACACCGGCATAGCGAGGACATGCTTCACTATTCTCTACTGTTACCTTAATATCAAGATCATGATTTTCTACGGCAAAAGCCTCTACTGATGGGCGCTGTAATGTAGCCTGTTTACCATTCTGAATAAGATAAGCATACAGATCACGAGCCACACCGTAATGAGAACAAGCATCTGCACGATTTGGAGTGATATCTACTTCAAGTACGTAATCACTCTTTACATTATAGTAATCTTTGGCCAACGTACCCGGAACAGCATCTTCCGGCAATACAATGATACCGTCGTGGGAGGTTCCGATACCAATTTCATCCTCTGCACAGATCATCCCGATAGATTCCACACCACGGATTTTTGATTTCTTTATAGTAAAGCATTCATCACCGTCATAAAGTTTCGTACCTAATGTGGCAACTACTACTTTTTGTCCGGCAGCTACATTAGGAGCTCCGCACACAATCTGAGTAGGTTCCCCATTTCCCAGATTTACTGTGGTGATGTGTAAGTGGTCTGAATTAGGATGCTCCACACATGTCAGCACTTCGCCAATCACGAGTCCTTCCAAACCTCCTTTAATGGTTTGAACTTCTTCCACGCCCCCTGTTTCCAGTCCGATGGAAGTAAGCGCAGCAGCTACTTCATCAGGTGTCAGATCGAAGTTAACATACTCTTTCAGCCAGTTATAAGAGATATTCATATCATTAAGTTTTTATTGTTTCCAAAAAGATTCGCAAAGTTAATAAGTTTTTTTGGTTGGCAGGGAATTAATATGTAGAAAATTAACTTTCACCACTTTCCTTTGCTATATTCTCCCGGCGAACAACCTACATATTTCTTAAAGCTGGTTGTGAAATAAGAAGGACTGCTGAAACCCACCATTACACTAATTTCTGCAACAGTATAACGCCCTTCTTTCAGCAAAGCACACGCTCTGTTAAAACGTATTTTTCGTACAAAATCAGTGGTAGACTCTCCTGTGATAGCCTTCATTTTCAAGTGTAATGCAGTGCGCCCCATTCCCATCTCAGAAGTAAAATCTTCTGTTAAGAATTCCGGATTACTCATATTGGCTTCAACAACATCCACTGCCTTTTTCAGGAAAGCCTCATCCAATGCATTAAAAGTCATTTTATGCGGATCAACTTCCAATGACTTTGCATAATGATCAAGAATGCGATAACGGGCACGTATAAAGTTCTGTATCTTCAGTATAAATATACCCATCACAAAAGGCTTAGGGATATAATCGTCTGCTCCTGTCTGTAAACCTTCTAATTGATGTTCGATTTCTGTTTTTGCAGTTAACATCAACACAAAAATATGACACGTACGAATATTCCTTTTTATCAGTTTTGTTAACTTCACCCCGTCCATTACAGGCATCATTACATCTGTAATGACTACATCTACCTCTTGTTCATTCAGGAGCTTCCATGCTTCCTCTCCGTTAGTAGCTTCACAAACCTCAAATAAGCCTCTTAGTTCTTCCGCCAAATATCGTCTGATATCTTCATTATCTTCAACAATAAGTACTCTTTCTTTCTGCTTAATGGTATCCTTTGTATCAGTATCTGTTTCTTTCTCATTTATCTCTTTCACCTCATACTGAACACCATCCGGCAATACATTGCCCTTTTCTAGCATTGCTTGTTCTGCTTCGTCCGACATCCACTCGTCTTCTCTGTATACAACTATATTTTGCGGAATATATACCGAGAACACAGAACCTTTCCCCACCTCACTCTCCAAAGTGATTGTTCCATGATGAAGTTCTATCAGTTTTTTAACCAGGGATAATCCGATTCCACTTCCGTTTCCACCCTCGTGAACCTGATAAAAACGCTCAAAAATCTTCTTCTGATTCTCTTGAGTAATCCCTATCCCGGTATCAACAACCTGCAATAGCAAACAATTATTCTGTTCACGTACCTTTACCGTAATACTTCCGCCATCACCTGTATATTTAAAAGCATTAGAAAGCAGGTTGTTAATTATCAATTCCAGATATCTGGCATCAAAGATCCGCTCATTATCATCTATTTCAACATATAGATTATAATCTATTTTCCGGCTGCGTGCCAATCGTTCAAAAGACATAAACGCATCACTTATCAACCTACAAATATTGCCCTTTTGAACTTTAAGACGGAAAACTCCCAATTCAGCCTGACGATAATTCATTAACTGGTTTACCAGACGTAGCATTTTCTTTCCACTTTTCTGAGCATATTTCAGTTGTGTACGAGTCCACTGATCATCAATTCGGGCAAGTACCTCATGCAAAGGTGCGAGAATAAGGGTCAACGGTGTACGTAGTTCATGAGACATATTAATAAAGAAGTGTATCTTCATCTGATTCAACTCTTCTTGTCTTTCCTTATCTTTTCTTTCCTGCTCTATCTGTGCCTGCATTATTTTACGTTGCCAAAAGTAACGAAAGACAAAAGCCGCTACTGCCAAAGCAAAAATAATAAACAGTAGAATGGCCCACCAGGTTTTATACCACACAGGTAATACTACAATTTCCAACCGGGTAGGTTGTTCATTCCATCTCCCATCATTATTGGCAGCTTTTACAAGAAAATGATAAGTCCCGTCGGGAAGGTTTGTATAAGATACCGTTCTTCTGTCCGAAGATATATACCACTGTTTATCATACCCATGCAATTGATAGGCAAACGTATTATGTTCTCCCGAAATATAATTGGAAACCACAAAATCTATAGAGAATGAAGACTGTGAGGATGTAAGCGTTATCTTGTCCGTCTCACTTATATTTTTCTGTAGAATACCCGTCTCATCATCCGGACGAATAGAACTTCCAAATAACTGAAAATCTGTAATCATCACCGATGGTGTATAAGGATTATCCATCAGTTTTTCCGGAATAAATGTCGTTATTCCTTTAATACCTCCAAAATACATTTGTCCATCCGATGCATGACAACAAGATAGCATATTGAATTGATTATTCTGCAAGCCGTCTACTCCCGTATAGTTCCTGAAGATTTCCGTTTCAGTATCCAAACAACTCAATCCTCTGTTAGAGCTTATCCATAACCGACCGAAAGTATCTTCCATAACTCCACAGATCACATCATTAAACAGCCCGTTCCGCTTCGTATAACAATTCACCTGACCGGTATTATCATTATATTTATATAACCCTTCCCTGCTTCCAATCCAGAACATCCCATCATGTGCTTCATATACACAACTAATATAACTGTCATTCAAAGGTGAATCTTTGGGGATAACGTATTGTAACTGTAATTCTTCTCCAATTTGACGATAGACCTGCAATCCATTTTCTCCTCCCATCCATATTCTTTGTTTCGAATCTCTGAACAAAACCCTAATCCGTCTACCCTGGAAAGGAGCACCATCTTTCTGCCTTGAAACAGCTACAGACCTTCTCTCTTTAATCCGGAATCTGGCCAAAGTATTTAATGTACCGATCCATAAAGCATCTTCTCCGTCAGGAATAATGGCATACACATTCTCATCCGAAAGTCCACTGTTGTAATATTCCATTTCACCCGATCTCCGATGAAGAATCGCCAATCCACCTGCATGTGTTCCAATAAACACCAGATCATTCTTTTCATCAATATAGATTGCCTTGATATTATTAGCACTGACCTTCTGATTGTTTTTTTCTACTTTCAGGGAATAAGTAGTAAACTTTTTAGTTGTTGTATTATAGAAATTCAGTCCACCACCGTCGGTACCAATCCATAAATTCGATTGAGCATCTTCCACTATACAATTGACAACATCGCTACTCAATGAATTCTGAAACGGAATATGCTTCATATTACGAAAACGGTTTTTCAAAGGATGGTAATAGTTCACCCCTCCCCAAAAAGTCCCCAGCCACATCCCCCCTTGTATATCCCTAAAAATACAGCGAACTGAGCTTTGAGAAATACTTTCGGGTTGTACAGGATTATTTTTATAAGAAGTAAACGAGTCATTCTCTTCATCATAGATAGATAACGCATCAAACGTTCCTACCCACAAGCGATTCTGCTCATCGAACCTTAAAGCGCGAACATAATTCGATGCTAAACTCCGTTTATCAGACGATATATGCCGGTAGTTTTTCCTCTCTCCTGTAAGAGGGTTTATCTTATACAATCCTTCTCCTTCAGTCCCTACCCACAAACAATCGGCAGCACTTTTCCAAACCGTATTAACCAGTCTTTTATTAAACGGGCCATACACTAAACTTAGTTTAGATTCTGTCGGACAATACGTAAACAAACCTTCCCGGGCACCTACATATATAATCCCATCTTGTTTCATCAACATCGAAAGTAACATGGGACCTTCAATATGGGACAATGACACCTCTTTAAAAGAAGTTTCTTTTATATCAAACAAAAACAAAGCTCTTTTCGTAATCAAAAGTAAATGGTCCGGATCTGCTTCCACAATTTTCATAAACTCTTGCCTCTGTCCCTCCTTTAAATATTCAAAATTTATGAAATAATCTTTCTCTTCGTTGTAATACGACAAACCGTTTCTTGTGGCAACCCAAATTCTTCCTTTACTGTCAGTCAGAATAGAGTGAATAATGTTATTTGCTATAGAAGTACTATCTGTTACATCATGTTGAAACACGGTACAAGTATATCCATTATATCTATTCACTCCATCATTAGTAGCAAACCACATATTCCCTTTTGTATCCTGAGTTATATCAAAAACAGTGTTTTGGGAAAGACCCTTTTCTGTTCCGATATGTGTAAATACGACCTCATTCATATCTACTACCGAATGGAGAGAAGCTGAAAAAAGAAGAAGAAAAGTGAATAGCAGGCTGATTTTTCTCATCATAGTATTATTGTCTGTAAATAGTGTGACGTAAATATATCGATTTGGAATTCTTTTATGAAAAAGAGATCGTAGAAAACGTAAGAAGACATCAAATTCCCAAGAAATACCGCAACCTTTTTGGAACAAAAGATTACGGTATCGATAATTAAGAAGTTAACCTCTCTGAAATAAGATATTCATAAGCTATATTTAAAGATGAATTTTACTATCTACAATTATTTACTTAATCGAAAGTCAGTTGTTTACTTTCGCCATCTTCCCATCTCAATACTTGCTTCTTATCTTTATAAACAACTGTAGCTTCTGCCGGATATTCACTCCGAATCGTTACAGTCTGTAATTTTCCATCTTCCCATTCCATATTTACCGTAAAATTACCTCTTGACTTTAATCCGGTAACTTTTCCCTTCTTCCACTCTACAGGCAAAGCAGGAAGTAAATGAATATTTCCGAGATGGCTTTGCAGTAACATCTCTGCAATACCAGCAGTAATCCCAAAGTTTCCGTCAATCTGAAATGGAAGTGCATTAAGCATATTCCGATACAGTCCGCCTCCCTTTTTACTTTCCACAAGCGGATCAATAAAACTCATCAGATTTTTTAATGCAGCATATGACTGTTCACCCTCATATTGGCGTGCCCATAAAGCAGTTTTCCATGCCATACTCCAACCTGTGGTTTTATTCCCACGATCAATCAATGTTTGCCGGGCAGCTTTGAAAACCTCCGGTGTATCAGGAGTAATATCACAGCCCGGATATAAACCGAAGAGATGTGACAGATGACGATGTTGAGGTTCTGTCTCCTCATATTCTTTATCCCACTCCAGCAATTGCCCATGTGAACCGATTTGGTATCCGGCTAAATGTCCTGATTTCTGTTCAAGCATTTTACGAAACTCCGCATCAATCCCCAGTAACTCAGCAGCATGAATCGTATTTCCAAACAGATTTCTGATAATAGCCATATCCATAGTCGATCCTTCACATACAGCAGCTTCTCTCCCATCCGGCATACGGAATGCATTTTCCGGAGAAGTACTGACCGGAGTCACCCATTCTCTTTTTGTATTCTGCACCAGCCATTCGGAACAAAAACGGGCAGACTCCTTTAATATCGGATAATACTCCTTTAAAAAAGCAACATCTTTCGTATAAAGATAATGTTCCCAAATGTGACTACACAACCAGGGACCGGACATATTCCAGAAAAACCAATGCACAAACCCATCTGCCGGATATGCTTCCCGCCAGATAGACATATTATGATGGGCAATCCAACCATTTCGCCCATACATGTTACGGGCAGCCTCCTTGCCCGACTGTGCTATTTCTTCGATAAATGTAAAAAGCGGCTGATGACATTCGGACAGATTAGTTACTTCAGCCTGCCAGTAATTCATCTGCAAGTTAATATTTGTTGTATAGCCCGAATTCCAGGGTGGAATTATTTTATCATTCCACAAGCCCTGTAAATTCAATGGCTGCTCGCCGGGACGGGAACCTGAAATCATCAGATATCTGCCATATTGAAACAACTGTGCTATTAAGGACGGATCTGTCTTAGTTTGAAACTCTTTCAACCGGATATCTGTCGGTTTATCTTTTTGATTCGGAGAAGATGGTAATACTAGGTCTACCCGTTTGAAAAGAGACTGGTAATCAGCAACGTGTTCATTTCTAATTTGCTGATATTCTTTGCCGGCAAGCTTTTTCTGCTGTGCTTGCAGTTCTTTTTCCACATTCTTCCCTGCCTTCGACGGACTCTTGTCAAAACCATTGTAAGAAGTTGCTGCATAAAGCAAAAATGTTATCTCCGACGCATCTTTCACAACAAGTCTGTTATCTTTGAAGGTGATTACTCCATCCTTCTTCAGCGGTACAACGCAGGCTTCAAATGCCATACCTTTGTTTTCTGCATAAATCACTTGTTCCGTAGAGATCACTTTTCCTTTTTCATCAAAATATTCAGGATGCAAACGTTCCGTATTATATTTCCTCATCCCATCAATTGTTCTTCGTTGTACATGCGCAGGAGCCCGGCCTTCCATCTGTAATCTTTCTCCTTCACAGGACAGATGAACCGGATGCAGGGATGCAAGTTGCATTTCAAAGTGTAATACCGGCTTTTCAGCCTTTAAATGTATTACGATAGCCTGTCCCGGAAATGAAGCAAAAACCTCTCGTAAAATCTCTGTGCCCCCTTGTTTATATCGGGTAGTAACCACTGCCTGCTCCATATCCAGCGAATGAACATACTCCGTCACCTCGCCTTTCATTTTGAAATCAAAACAGACATCTCCAAAAGGCTGATATACTTCATTAAGCCTGCCTATCCATTCATATTGCATGATCTTCTCAGCCTCAATATTCTTGCCCCGTTTCAGTAAATCCCGTACTTTTTCATATTGAGGCAGGATACAAGTAGAGCGGTTTAATGCACCAGGTTCACCACTATACAATGTGTTTTCGTTAAATTGTATCCGTTCTTTTTGGGTATCTCCAAACACCATAGCTCCCAACCGCCCGTTTCCGAGAGGTAAAGCCTCTTCCCATACACGGGCGGGAGTCGTATACCATAATGTCAGATCATTCTGTGCATTTACACAAAAAAACGGAAAACAACAGATCACTGCTAACCAAATCTTTTTCATAAGTCTTTCTTTCGGAGATTAAACATATAGTTATTACCACGTATCGTCAAAACACGTACTAATGTATTTTCATCTTTATATTGTACTTTCAATGGAGTAACAGGACTATAAACATCATACATACCGTTGAGGAGCAATTCTGTTTCAAAAGCTCTTTCTTCCTCTATCACATCTTCTTCTGATAAGCCGTCCATGCTTGTTCTCGAAACTCTCCGCATATCCGGCTCTGAAAAGAAAATTTTCGTTGTGTCCTCATCCTCGCCTTCTACTATATAGGAAAGAGGAATATTCACACTCTTCACTAACAATGAATCAAACGACTGATCCTTACTAAAAATTGCTCCATAGGTAATATTCTTATCTTTTACTTTCACGATATGGGCTTCATCATCCTGACGCAGAATCTGTATGGGTGTATTTTCTGACAACAGGTGTGCAGCCAGTTGTTTATCTCCGTTAGTAACTACGTAATATTGATACCCTGCCCGGTCGGGAGCTACGTCATGATCAATGTATGCAATTGTAAACGAATCATTCTTTTGAACTACCGGATCACAATCTTTCACAACATACAACATACCTGAATGATCATTGAGTAACACTCCTGTTTTACGTTTCTCCATCTTCACTTTTTGTTTCACAGGAGACTGAAACAGAGTCGTTACAGTTTTATGTTGCTTATCGCCATTACGGATATCAGATCCAAGACATAGAATAATATTATCTATTACAAAAACCGATTTGTTAGCATGAAAACTATCATCATATTTCAAATCATGCAGCCTCATCGAAAACATGGACCGTTGTCCGGTAGCACTGACACCACACAAAAAGGTTTCATCCGAGAAATTACGGTGTTTATTTTTCTTCGCTCCCAATTCTGTAACGGGTAATACAATAGAAGTAGTTCCCGACAAATAATTCCAATCGAAAGCCGGATTGGCCGGATAGAAGCTACGGGTATTTTTTCCGAAATGAAAATATTCAATCTGCCCGTAAGACAAATAGCGCCCATATAAATTTTCGGATACAGATGATTCATAATCCCATATATATTTGCTAAACCCTTTTACATTAATATGATAATCCTTATTTTTGACTACCAGCAAACCTGAATAAGGCATAAATAAAGAACCCTCCGGGGCTGGTTCCTCTTCTATATCCATTTGCAACAGCTTGATCATAGCTTCCGCTTCGCCCACACTGTTAGTGTAAGTAAGATCAGAATTCACCTCTGCCATAAACGATTTTACTACATCCGGATTTTTATGAACCAAGCGTTTAAAGGCAGCAGTCAGTTCAGTATCTGTTTCGGGAAACGACTGAGCAACATAGGCAAAAGCCGGTAACAACTCCTGCAATACTTGTTGTCCGCGAGGAAAACGACCTACCGTCCCCGCCGGTATATTCAGATTGGCTGAAAAGAATCTGAAAGTAAGCAATGCTTGTTTCAGATGTTCTAATGAAGATTTAGAAAGAGCATAGGGCGTATCATGCAAAAGATAAGCTACTAAAGATGCAGCATAAAGTGCATGAGGATAATATGCACTGTTATAAGGTCCCCGATGGTGATAACCGGAATAATCAGCCTTGATAGTCCCAAAGAACCCCGGACCAAAATCAAGTGCATTATTCATATAAGAAGAAAAAGCTGTCATAGCTACTTGCTGTTCCGTCAAATCAGGCAACGAAAGTGCATATATCAATTTAGGTAAAGCCAATGCACGAAGATTATCTGCTACTTCTCCCGCATGTTCAGGTTTCTGATAGCATGCTCCGAACATAGTGAACCATTTCAAAGCTTTCAACTCCCGGTTCAACTGAGTTTCAGATAAATTGTCTTTTAACAAAAACAACGAATGAAAATATCCTGCACTGCGTAATTTCTCAAAGCATAATGTTCCCATTCCACTACCATCAGCCCATCCCTGGTCATAAAACCAATCATAAATATAGAGTGCTTTCTTCAGGCTATTTTCTGATTCATTTTTTCGGTAGTCTAATGCCAGAGGTAATAGAATATACTTATTAATGTCCGGGAAGGTAGCTACATTTGTAACACCTGCTTTAGAGAAGTATAATGGAAATAATCCTTCTCCCATTGCCACTCCATCGGTATCATATCTGATTTGAATTTCTTCCGCAGCTTTCAAACCTTTCTTTATAAAATCACTCTCACCTCTTTTTCTGATTTCTACCATCGGATGATTATCAGCAGACTGATCTCCCAGATACCACTTCATCAACCTGTTTTTAATTATCTCAACTCCCTTTCTATTCTCATCTTTGACAATCACGTCGGAAAGATCGGGAAATGTGTTCCTGTATCCTATAAAATCGTGAATCAAACTATAATCCTTTTGATTTACCTTATATTGTGCGTCTGACATCTTCTGCCACGAAACTGTAGGAGTAAACTCTACATAGTCCAGATATATAGTCCCGGTTTCTACGTTCTCAGGCATTATCATAGCACAGGAGGTAATTATAGTTCCCGGCTTCATCAGCATATCTTCCCTGAACTTAGCCCATACACAACGCCATCCTTTAAAATCCATTCTAAAAGGTAGCCGACACATCTCTGCTCCGGATTCATCAGCAAACGAGAAATACATATATTCTGTGACCGGTACCTCATTATATATCCATGCTGTAATCCCACCATTAACCGACCGGCTTGCAGCATCCAGAGACTCCTTTCCTGTAAAACGCACAATGGCATTTTTATCCCATACTACCTTAAGTGATTGTTTGCCTTCTTTATACTTTAACCGGGATACTTCAAGTTTTCCACCATCGATACTCCATTCTTCCGGTACTTTTTTATTCTCAAAAGAATAGACCTGTGCTTTCATCACCTCTGTAATGAAGCATAAGAGACAAGCAATCAAAACCCAATTCTTTATTTTCATCTTTTAATTTACTAATTATTCACCACCGGTTGCACAGTTCACACAACTTTATACATTCAACAATCAATGTAATATCTCTGCAAATCCTGCGATACCGGTGGTAAAACCAAATCCAATTTATCCTAAAAACAAACTTTAATAACCCGGATTATTCAATGAGCCCAATGCCTTGTTCCGTTGTATTTCCATCAATGGTATTGGGAATAGCTCATGCTTACCTGTTACAAACCGGTCTCCTTTACCTGCAGGAAAAGCATTCAATGCATATTTATATTTCTTCGGATCACCATCTGGAAAATTTTCGGTCGACTTCATATACGTATACATGTTCTCCAATGATTCTTTCAAAATACCCCAGCGAATCAAGTCATATTTACGAGTACCTTCATAACACAATTCAAAACCTCTTTCCCAATACAAAGCAGTTCTGAACTTGCCCGCAGGAGTAGAATCATCAATGAAGTCAAGATCAATCACCTTCGGTGCTTTATAAATCACAGCATAATTAGAGAAATCTTTTTTCAGTTCCGTTACCCCGGCACGCTTTCTAACCATATTTAACAATTCAACAGCCTCATCGGTCCTATCCAGCTCATTCATAGCTTCAGCTACCATTAATACTACATCCGGATAACGCAAAACCACATAATCTACATCCGTATTATTAGGATCTTTAGACATACCTACCCCAATCCATTCTCTTCTCCACTTGCCCGGATAATAGAATTTATTGGAAGGGGTATCCGGGCTCGTAGCCGGTTTTTTCGGATCGTAAGGCTTAATATTATATACTTTCTGACTCTTATTATCAATTTTATATTGACATATATTTACATCCCGACGAATATCATTCTCATCATAGAAAGAAGCCCAAGTAGGAAGGACCACAAAAAAAGAGTTAGCACGTCCGTAAATACTAGCCTGATCTGTTGAGGGACCAATGTAAGTGCCCCACATGCCTGCACCGGGAGCTTTCCCGTCAGGAGTATAGAATGCAATTTCCCAAAGCGTCTCTACCGGTTCATCTACATTCTGGCAATAGTTTTTCCAGGCTTGTTCGTATCCTCCGGAATAGAAATTATGGAAACCATTTTTTTTGAAAGCCTCCCATTCTGTCAGGATTGCATTAAAATACTCTTTTCTTTTATCTTCAGACGGGCGTGAAAGTTTAGCATCTGCTTTCAGGCTATATCCGGCTCTTTGCAATAATGCTCTCATAGTTAAAGCCCTGGCAGCCCCCTGAGTTGCCCGTTCCGGACTTGTATTTGCATCAGCCCATGGAAGTTGAGTTCTGGCTATTTCCAGATCCAACATAATCTGATCATAGATTAATTCACGATCTACACGAGGAGAATAAGCATCACTAACTGAAGCTGTATAAGTTGTTTTATACGGAACATCGCCCCAGTTTCTTACCAGTTGCAAAGCAATAAAGGCACGAAGAAAACAAAGTTCACCTTCAAACTTCTTCAATGTTTCATTACCTGTAGCATATTCCTTCATAGAGCGAATTCCATCCAATGCAAAATTCGCTCTGTCGAGTCCCTGATATTTTGCATTCCATGTAGATTCTATCCACTGATTATTTGTTGAAACCATATAATGTGATATATCACGACGCAAATTATCCGTATTAGTACCTGATACATAATACATATCATCAGAGGTAGGTATGGCCATTTCTGCTTGCCCGTAATGCCCCATACCTCCTAAAGTGTTGTACACAGCAGCAACGGCCATATTTGCATTAGGAACTGAAACGAAATAATTGGTTGAATCATAATAAGATTCAGGAGTTTCCGTCAAAAGATCAGTACAAGATGTCAGTCCGGACATCAGACAGAAGATTGCTATATATTTTTTCATGTTATTTTTCATCATTATCAGTTATTAAAAAGTAATGCTTCCACCACAAACAAAAGAACGGCTTCTCGGATATCCTCCCCAGTCTACTCCACGTGTAATTCCATTGCCCATTGTTGAAACCTCCGGATCAAATCCGCTGTATTTAGTAAAGGTATGGATATTATTAGCCGTCAGATATAAACGTAATTTCTTGATAACTTTTGTTTTCTTCAACATACTTGCCGGGAATGTATATCCCAGTGAAATATTATTGATTCGCAAAAACGAGCCATCTTCAATGGCCCATGAGTGCATAAACTTATCACCATCCTGCATATCACTGTAACAAGCCACTGTTTTGCCTGAATTTAAACGTGACAATGCAGTAGGATCAGTAATCTTTTTACCATCTTCTCCAATCGTTACCCAACGGTTCGATGAATTGGCAATATCAAGTACTGTAGTGTTTCCTGTTCTTCCAGAAAGAGTATTAGCCAATTTCGTTGCATTCAGAATATCTCCTCCCAAACTGAAGTTAAGGAAAATACTCAAATCGAAACCTTTATAACTGAACGTATTATTCATACCTCCATACAAAATAGGATTGGCATCACCAATAACCGTCCTGTCATTATCATCAATAACCCCTTTGCTAGCCCCTTCATCATCTACATTCTCAAACTTCCAATATCCCGGTTGTGGAGCATTATTCGTATTATAGGGAATCCCCTCTTTCAAAGTATATTTTTTTGTTGCAGAATCATAATTAAAATCGTCCACCTGATATAACCCAACTGTTTTCCAACCATAAATCCGCCCTAATGATTGTCCTACCTCAACGATATAGTTATTCTGATTCCACCCGAATTTAGCTTCTTCCAGAAAACTATCCTGATCGTTTAAGGCGATCACCTTATTTACGTTATGCGATAAGTTCAGATTGGTAATCCATTGAAAATCCTTAGTCTGTATATTAACAGAAGTAATACTGATATCAATACCTTTATTTTCAGTCTCACCAATATTCTGAAGCATTGTGTTAAATCCCGAAGAGGTAGGGATCTTTGTATTTAAAAGCAGATTGGAACTACGGTTTATATAAAATTCCGGAGAGATGGTTAAACGCTGATTAAAAAATCCGAAATCAAGACCGATATTTAATGTTTTGTTAGCTTCCCACTTCAGATCCTTATTAGGAATCTGTGTAGAGGCAAACCCATTGGTTATTCCTTCTCCATTCGGATAAAAATTATTGTTACTACCCATAATCGGTAACGAAGCATAGCTACCAATTCTATTATTACCAGCCAAACCGTATCCTATACGTAATTTCAGATCAGAAAACACATTCAGATTCTTGATAAATGCTTCCTCACCCACACGCCATGCAGCAGATACAGCCGGAAAGTATCCCCATTTATTATTGGCACCGAACTTTGAAGAACCGTCAGCACGCATAGAAGCAGAGAATAAATATTTGTCTGCATACGAATAATTTACACGTCCGAAGAATGACAAGAGGATGTCATCATCATTATAAGATGATTTCGGAGTTCCCGGAGTAGCTCCCAACGACATATCATTCAAACCAATATCATCATTCGGGAAGTTAGAAGCACTGGCACTGAACCAACGACTCCAACGTGCCACATATTCCTGTCCCAACATCACGTCATAACTGTGTTTTTTCATCTTTCCTGCATATGTCAAAGTATTTGAAGTTGAAAAGCTACCTTGTTCATTGTTTTGCAAAGTACCATTAATGCTCGAACGTTTGGCAGTAGCAGAAAGTGCCCCGTAAAATGTTTCTGTACGACGGGTAGAGAAACGGGCTCCCGTAGTATTTTTAAAAGTCAATCCCTTCAAAAGTTCATAACTCAGGCTACCATTAATCTGTATCGTTCTCTGTTCTCTCTTCTTATGTTCCGAGAGAGCTGATATAATAGGATTCTGCATCGCATTCTGATCATCGTCATACAATGGGTCGTCATTATCAATTAACTGTTGATCATCTCCCAACATACCGGCAGTAGGACGGTAAGATAAAATAGACCCCATCTTATTAAAGCCATAATTATCACCGGAAGTCCCCATTCCATGCACCGTAGTATGATCAAATGAGATTGATCCCGAAGCAGTCAACCGATCATTCGGTTTATGATCAACTTTCAGTTTAGCGTTGTGCTTGCTGCTCCCACTGGCTTTCATCAGCCCTTCTTCATCAAAATAGGCATATGACATGTTATATCGCAATTCTTTTGTTCCTCCGGCAATGCTTACACGGTGATTTTGCATAACTTTCGTACCTCCGAAAACCTCTTCCTGCCAATCTACTCCTTTACGATTCGCATAGTTCTTTTCAATATCGGCAAAGTCACCATATAAACTGGTAAACCCGTTAATATTACCGGCATCTATATCTTCATCCGAGAAGTTTCGTCTTTCATAATCCAGAAACACATACTCTTTTGTTGAAAGCATATCCAACTTACTTGCCAGTTTGGAGAACCCAACATAAGTATCATAAGAAATAGAGAATTTATTATCATTCTTACTGCCGGTTTTGGTAGTAATCACTACCACTCCATTAGCTCCACGTGCTCCATAAACAGCTGTTGAAGAAGCATCTTTCAGAATATTAATAGATTCAACATCGGCAGGGTCTATAGACGAAAGACCATCTTCACTGGGAAAGCCATCAATAATATACAGTGGTTCATTACTTTGCGTAATAGAAATACCTCCACGCACACGAATAGAGATAGAAGATCCCGGTTCACCTTCATTTTGTGTTACCATTACTCCGGAGACACGTCCTGCCAAAGCTTGGGTGATGTCCGACACAGGTACTTTAGAAAGAGCTTCCGCATCCACAGAAACAACAGATCCTGTAATATCCTTACGGGCCATTCCGCCATAACCAATTGCCACTACTTCATCAAGCATTACGGAACTTGCTCTTAAAGTTACATCAATCTTACTTCTTCCTTTCACCGGTACTTCCTGGGCATCCATTCCTATAAAAGTAAATACCAGTACATCTTTGGAAGGATTGTCGGATTTTAATTTGTAATGACCATCCAGATCGGTAATCGCCCCTACTCCGGGCGCTCCTTTTAAAGTAACATTTGCTCCAATGACTTCCAGACCGTCACTGTCCACCACTTTTCCTGTCACCGTAATACTCTGTGCATACACCACAAGGTTTGTAAGTAGAAGGAATACTACGAAAAGACATCTTGTTTTTCTTTGCATAATAATTAAATATAAAGTTATACATAAAGTTAGATAAGAAAGGATACAGAGTATGCTTCTTATCGATATTGCAAATGTATCAACTCGTTCACATAGGTCAGAATTCAAATGTTTCGGGTTTATTCAAAAAAACAGATTTCCATTTTGTTTTCGTTCGCACAAAGTTAGATATCGTTCATACCGTTATAAATCAACAGTTTCAGAGCCAGTATTCAACGATCTAATAACAGTTCATATATTACTATCATTAGATTATAAATTGTTTTTTTATTCATATTTCGTAGTAACTATCGCTTAAATGAACTTCATATGTAAATAGCAAAGAAAAGTTTTCTTCATAGAAACAGCCCGTTGACTAAAAAAATGGATTATATTAAATAATAAAATCAAAAAATAAATACAAATAACATTATTTTTAAAATACTACAAACCAAATCATTACAAATTATATTGGAAATCAGATAGATAAAATTTTATTTATAAGATATATTGTTTTATATTTACCGGATAACAAACAATAAAACAACATGAAAAACACTCTTAAAAAAGCTGCTAAACATAGTTTAATAGCAGTAACTTCTCTTTTCTATCTTTCCTGTGTTAACAATATTCAACTGTTAGAAGAGCCTACTCCTCTACCTGTTTCGGGTAATATACCCATCACTATTTCCGGACGAATATTACAAGTCCAGGCTCACACACGTATCACTGATAACAAATTCGACAACGACAATGCCATTGGACTTTATGTATTAGCCCAACCGGAAAATCTAAGCGGATCAAGACACATAGAGAATATGCGCCTTACATATTCATCAGACGGATTTACGCCTAAAGAAGAAATATACTATCCTAAAGGAGAAGGTAAATGCGATTTTATCAGTTATTACCCTTATCAGGAGGAGGGAATTATACAAGGAAGTAATCACATAAAAGTCAATGTCAGCACCGACCAAAGTTCAACTACAGAATATAGTAATTCAGATTTTATGGTAGCTAAAACAACCGGGATCTCCCCAAGCCTGAAGGCAGTAAACTTACAATATAATCACAAGTTGTGCCAGCTAAATATCATTCTACAAGTCTACGAAGAAGAAAATATCAATGAGCTACAGCAGAATGCATCTATCAGTATCAGCAATCTGAATACAAAAGCTACATATAACATGGATACAGAGTTATTCAGCGCATTCAATACCCCACAAAGCATTACTCCAAACGGAAAATGGGAAATAGACGAAGAAAGTCACCAACTTACCGGAAAAAAAGTCATTTTAATACCACAACCTATAACGCCCGATTGCGAATTAACATTGCGGGTTAACAACAAAGTTTATTGTGCATCCATGCCAACGGATCTTACTTTAGAAAGTGAAACCGGTTGCGAACTTTTACTCAGATATGACTCAAGGGTAGGAATAGGAGGAATCACAACATCTATAAGTGATTGGAAACCAGGCAGCAGTGGTAGTACAGATCTTGACGAAAAAGTTGATAATAGCTCGGTAACTGTTTCTGACTTAAATTTTGAGAAAACCGGTATATACAACCTGACAACTTCATCGGATATAGTGATCGGAGAGATCTGTAAAGAATACCTGTTAGGTGATAATATCGATGCACAAGCTATTGTTTTATATCCTACAAACAATTCAAACAAAGGAACTGTACTACAAATACTTGGTGAAATTCAAAATATACATGGAGGAAATATCAACTGGGATAAAACAAATAATTCATTTACCTACATAGCTGGAAATAAAGCTCCAATAGAACAAATTTATGTAGACGAAAATGGAAATATAATCTTTGAAAAAAGTGAGGACGTACAACAAATTCAAGCCAAAGAAAGTGTGTTAACAGATATCAGAGGTGCCGAAACAAATATTTATCCAATTGTAAAAATAGGTACTCAATACTGGATGCAGGAGAATCTGAAGACAACTAAGTATAATGATGCGACTTCCATTACCAATAATACAAACAATCTGAAGAATACAACAGCAGGTTATTACCTATCATATTCTAACTATTTCTATAACCAGGCAGCTATTACTACAGGTAAGATGGCTCCTCAAGGATGGAAACTACCAGATAATACAGAATGGGAGAAATTAAAAAACTATATTAAAGATGAAGCTGCGGTATTGAAGACAGATACATGGACATCCTATAATAGTATATCCCAAGCTAATAATAAAACCGGATTTAACGGAAGCCCAATTGGTATTTATTCTAAATCCGATAAGGGTCTGTATAGTTATAGTTATTCTAAAGAGCTTGTAGGTTATTGGAGTATAAAAAAAGAAAACCAAACACCTGATGATAAAAGTTTTTCTCTCAGCTATAAACTAAATGAAACAGGAGGAGTCAAAAACTCCGATTACTGTGCCTATTCCATACGTTGCCTAAAAGAGTAACACATATGAATACCTATATCCAGACAATAATTCGTACAAATATCATTGCATTGAGTGCTTTGATAGCCAGTTCGTGTGTCAACAGCATCGGAGAAGAAGAAAAAGAAAAGACTTCTATTACTCCCAGTGATATTCCTATCAAAATATCGGCAAAAACACTCCATACTCAAATTTACCAAAAAGAGTGTAATGAAGCTATTGGAATATATGTTCTGGTATCACCTGCGACTTTGAGTAAAGAACGTTATGTATCAAACAAACGTTTTAGTTGTACAGCCTCAGGATTTACTTCTGATGAAGAAATATATTATCCGGCAGAAAAGATAAAATGTGATTTTATTAGTTATTACCCTTATCAGAAAGCAGGTATTACAGAGGAGAAAAATACGATAGATCTAACCGTATGTACGGATCAGAGTTCAATAGCCAGCTATAACAATTCTGATTTCATGACCGCACAAGTTAGCAATGTCGCTTCGGGTAAAAAGAATGTAGAATTGCCTCATATACACCAACTATGCCAACTAACTATCAGAATCAAGCCAACAGAAGGATATGATATAAATGCACTTAAAAAGAATAATCCCTCAATTCGCATAAATGACGTCTTCACACAAGCCAGATATGATTTTGAAACAAAGGAATTTTCTTTGCTCAATGAAATTCAAAATATTCTTCCAAACGGTGAATGGAGCATCGATAATGGAACATTAATTGGAAAAAGAAGTATATTAATTCCACAAACGATAGCAGCAGGAACAGAGATACTCACGCTATCTGCAGATTCTAAACGTTATGAATGTCAGCTTGCCGAGAATTACGAATTAGGAAGTGGTACTTCCTGTGAACTTACAATACTGTACAATCCGCAACAAGGAATAAGTGGAATAATACCAGACATTAATGACTGGAAAGAAGGAAACAAAAGTGAAATCACTCCCGTTGAAAAAGTAGAAAAGACATGTATCTCAATTAGCGATTTTGATTTTGAACAAAGTTCTGTATACAACATCACCTCTGATGGAAAAATAGTAGCAGAGGTTTGCAAGGAATATTTATATGCTTCCGAAATACATGCACAAGCGCTTGTTATCTATCCTGTAAAAGATGGAAAAAGTGACTGGACAGAAGGAACCGTACTTCAGATAATCAGTGATGACAATGCAGTACATGGTGGTAAAGTGATGTGGCACAGTGATACAAACACATTAAGTTACACTCCCGGCAACCAGCGTCCAATCTCTTCCTTCTATATCACCTCTGATTTATCAATTACATTTATACCTCCCATCGATCCGGTGTTACTGTCTATTAAAAAGAAGATATTGTCCGACGTCAGAGGAAGTGAAATAATCACGTATCCCATTGTAAAAATCGGGACTCAATATTGGACCAGAAAAGATCTTCGGACAACATTATACAATGACGGAAAGAAAATCACCTTAAAAACAGCTACCAATTATTCAAAAAGCTCTGCCGGATATTTCAAAGAGTCCACATTTATTTTCTATAATAAAGCAGTTGTTGTCACCGGAAAGTTAGCTCCCAAAGGATGGAAAATAGCCGATAATAGTGCCTGGGAACTATTAAAAATATACATCGAAGGAGACGGGGCAGTTCTGAAAGGAGATGATTTATGGGAAAAATCCAAATTCATATCTTCCAATGCAACAGGGTTCAATGCTATTGCCACCGGCATCTTTACTAAAGTAAAAGAGAACGATTCCAGTATCTATCAATTTGCCAGGAAATATACTGCCTATTGGAATATGGGAGCCACCCAGAAAGCAGTAGCAGAAAACGGTGTTCTTCTGAGGTATGACACGCATGAAATTAAAGGAGCAGCCTATTCAGATTATTGTGGATATTCAGTGCGATGTGTAGTTGAGTAAGTAAGTTCATCCCGAAAAAAGACTTTAAAACCTGCTTTATTTGTGATAAATTCTTTTGTTTATAGATGCAGAAAGATGTTTTTTGAATTATCTTTGTAGACCATTTAGCCCTATTGGAAAGATAAATGGCAGAAAAATAATATATTAACTAAATAAAAAGCAGAAAAATATGGCAATGCATACTTGGTTTGAGTGCAAAATCCGTTACGAAAAACTAATGGAAAACGGAATGAATAAAAAGGTAACCGAACCCTATTTGGTAGATGCACTCAGCTTTACAGAAGCAGAAGCACGCATTATCGAAGAGATGACCCCATTTATCACAGGAGAATTCACCGTTTCAGATATCAAACGCGCCAATTACAGCGAACTATTTCCCAGTGAAGAAGAGTCGGCAGACCGCTGGTTCAAATGCAAACTCATCTTTGTCACTTTGGACGAAAAAAGTGGTGCTGAGAAAAAAACATCCACACAGGTATTAGTGCAGGCATCTGACTTACGTGATGCTGTGAAAAAACTGGATGAAGGAATGAAAGGTACAATGGCTGATTACCAAATTGGCTCTGTAGCCGAGACTGCCATTATGGACGTATATCCATACAGTGCAGGACCTAATGATAAACCGGAAGTTTAATTGATATATGATTTTTGAATTATGGTTTATGAATTCATACACCGGAGTTTTTCATAAATCATAATTCATAAATCATAATTTATAAATCAACAATATGAGTGTTGCGGAGAATCTAAGAGAAGTATTGACCGAACTACCTTCAGGAGTCCGGTTGGTTGCTGTTTCGAAATTCCATCCCAGTGAAGCGATAGAAGAAGCTTATAATGCGGGACAGCGTATTTTCGGAGAAAGCAAAGTACAGGAGATGACTGCCAAACACGAGAGCTTACCCAAGGATATCGAATGGCATTTCATCGGACATTTGCAAACAAACAAAATTAAATATATGGCTCCTTATGTAGCCATGATTCATGGTATCGACTCATATAAGCTGCTTGTAGAAGTCAATAAACAAGCTGCCAAAGTTGAACGTACCATTAAGTGCCTGTTGCAATTGCATATAGCACAAGAAGAGACAAAGTTTGGTTTCAGCGCTGAAGAATGCAGGGAGATGTTGTCTGCCGGAACATGGAAAGAACTGAAAAACGTACAGATATGCGGACTTATGGGCATGGCCAGCAACACAGATGATGTTGAACAAATAGACCGGGAATTCTGTTCTTTAAATAGTTTTTTCAAAGAATTGAAAGCTACTTACTTCTCTCATTCAGACACTTTTTGTGAACTATCTATGGGTATGTCACATGATTATCCTCAGGCTATTGCCGAAGGAAGTACACTTGTACGGATAGGAAGCAAGATTTTTGGAGAAAGAGACTATAACATTTAAAATTATCTACTATGACCGATTTAAAAACTACTTTTGCCGGGCTTCAACTTAAGAATCCCATTATCATTAGCAGTTCGGGACTAACCAATAGTGCCGGAAAAAACAAGAAGTTGGCCGAAGCAGGAGCCGGAGCCATCGTATTGAAATCGCTTTTTGAGGAGCAGATACTTATTGAAGCTGATCAGCTTAAAGATCCCACATATTCTGAGGGTAATGATTATCTGGCTGATTATATCAGAGAACATAAACTGGCCGAATATCTGGAACTGATCAAAGAAAGCAAGAAAGTATGTGATATTCCAATCATCGCAAGTATCAACTGTTATACAGATACAGAATGGATTGATTTTGCAAAGCAGATGGAAGAAGCCGGTGCGGATGCATTGGAAATTAATATCCTCGCAGTGCAATCGGACATTCAATATCAATATGGCTCGTTTGAACAACGCCATATTGATATTCTGAGTCATATTAAAAAAGTCGTTAAGATTCCCGTAATCATGAAACTGGGTGATAACCTGACCAATCCTGTGGCGCTCATTGACCAACTTTATGCTAACGGCGCAGCAGCAGTTGTATTGTTCAACCGTTTTTACCAGCCGGATATTGATATTGAAAAGATGGAACATATCTCCGGAAATGTATTCAGTAGTGCTTCCGACTTATCCAAAACACTTCGTTGGGTAGGAATTGCTTCTTCAATGGTTGATAAGATCGATTACGCAGCATCCGGAGGGGTACACAAACCTGCAGCTGTAGTAAAGGCGATTCTGGCAGGAGCATCAGCTGTAGAAGTATGTAGTACAATCTACCAAAATACCAACATGTATATTGGAGAAATGACCCGTTTCCTGGCCACATGGATGGAACAGAAAGGGTTTAAAAGTATTGCACAGTTTAAGGGAAAATTAAATGCAAAAGATGTGCAAGGCATCAATATGTGGGAACGTACTCAATTCTTGAAATACTTCTCCAACAAATAGAGAATAAAAAAATAGCTGCGTTATTTTTGTAACACAGCTATTTTTTTATCCTTTATTTTTGCCTATTAGTTCTTCTTATCCAACGCTTCAAAACAAGAGTTCTTACTTACAAATTCGGGAACAATATCCTTCATTGCTGCTACAATCTTCATCTGATCGTACGTATAACTCATTTCAATTAAATTCTGGATACGCTCTTTTACTTCATCATAATCATACTCGCGGACGGTAGCAATCATAATCTTATCGTGATAGGTAGGTTTTGTCAACTCCTTCACGTTCAAAAGTTCCTCATATAACTTTTCTCCATGCCGTAATCCGGTAAACTCTATTTTTACATCTGTACGCCCCGAAAGACTAATCATACGCTTAGCCAAATCAACAATCTTAACCGGTTTGCCCATGTCGAAGATATAAATCTCCCCGCCATTTCCCATACTTCCGGCTTCAAGTACCAATCTACAAGCTTCAGGAATAGTCATAAAATAACGAATAATTTCAGGGTGAGTCACAGTTACAGGACCTCCGCGCTGAATCTGATCACGAAAACGAGGAATAACAGAGCCATTAGAGCCTAATACATTTCCAAAACGAGTAGTGATAAATTGTACGGTTCCCTCTCCTTTTTCCTGTAATTTCTTAGCTAAAGACTGCACATAAATCTCACAAATACGTTTGGAACATCCCATCACATTCGTTGGATTTACAGCCTTATCAGTAGAGATCATCACAAACTTCTCTGCACCGTATTTTACAGCAAAATCAGCTAAAATACGTGTACCTGCTACGTTTACCTGAATAGACTCGGACACATTATCCTCCATCATTGGCACATGTTTGTAGGCAGCTGCATGGAATATATATTGAGGCTTATATTCACGGAAAATAGCTTCAATACGGGTCGGATTAGAAATATCTGCTACGATTGTCTCAGCATCAATATCTCTCCATCGATCCTGCAATTCAAGACGAATATCATGCAATGGTGTCTCTGCCTGATCTACCAGAATAAGTTTATAAGGATTAAAAGAAGCTACCTGACGCATTATCTCACTACCGATAGAACCGGCTGCACCGGTAATCATCACCCTTTTTCCTTCAAGATGAGAAGCAATCTTATGAATATCCACTTCAATCGGTTCGCGTTGCAAAAGGTCTTCAATCTGGATTTCCTTCAACTGAGTACGATTCAAAGGCTGTCCACCCCACTCACTCAAAGGAGGTGCAGTAAGTAGTTTTATATTATGAGCCAACAAACGATCTGCTATGTCCGTTTTCTTCAACTGATCCATCTTAGCCGGAGAAATGATAATGGTGTTCACATCGCGATCCTCCAACCTCTCAATCAGCGTATCATCATTGGGATACACCTTCACTCCCATCATAATCTTATCAATCAATTCCGGTTCGTCGGCAATAAAACCACGCAAACGATAATGATTACGTAAATTCACACGAAGTGACTTGGCTATATTTACACCTACTTCTTTTGCACCATAA
Organism: Bacteroides sp. K03; assembly: GCF_019734355.1. Lineage (NCBI taxonomy): Bacteria > Pseudomonadati > Bacteroidota > Bacteroidia > Bacteroidales > Bacteroidaceae > Bacteroides > Bacteroides sp. K03. The sequence goes on along the minus strand of NZ_JAASHC010000014.1, from coordinate 12,714 downwards.
ATAAATACATTAACTGTCTGGCTACGGTCAAAATTAATGATTTCAAAAAACATTTTAACCACAATGCGCGAACAAGCCATCAGAGCAAAATTTATGACATACGCCATAAACAACACACTTACCGGAGCTATCTTTACATTGAAATATGTATCCAGAAGAACACTCGTAACCATCAACGTCCCATATGATACGGTGAGGGATACGAAAATGCGCATAATATCAACAAATGAAGAGAAACGCAGTACATTGGAATACGTACGAAATACCCGGAAAAATACCAGATTAACAATTACTGTCCAGAGAATAGTCTTATCAATAGTAGAAGAGTCTAAAAAAATACTACGAAAATCATAACGGAGCGCATATGACAACATACACGAAGATACAATAATAAAGACATCAATCAACAGAATAGTCCAAATAGGCAACACCTTTGAGGAAAGGTATCGATGAAAAAATCTTGGTTTCATTCTTTTTACAGTTTTTTGTTTTAGGCGTTGCAAAGATACATTATTTTTATCAACCACCGCTTTATTTTACAAAATAATAAAAAATCTTTTGTGTTTCCCTACAAATCAATAGAAACCGAAAATAATAAAAAAATGTAATAAACGCATTGAAATTCAATGATTCCAATGCGTTTATTACATTCTCAAAAACTTACTAATCAGAAAGGCAAAGGTCCTTCATCTCCTCCACCAAACGGATTGGCACTTTGTGGAGCAAAATCGGGTACAGGCGGCGGAACATTACCGGAGCTACTATTCATACGTGAGCCAAGTACAGGCATCGCCCCTGCATCGGGCACAGGTATTACCATATCATCATCCGGATTCTGGAAACGAGTATATTCACCTTTAAATCGCAACAGAACATCACCCACAGCACCATTACGATGCTTTGCAATAATTATTTCGGCCATACCACGAAGATCATTTCCATGATCGTCCTGAAATATTTTGTAATACTCCGGACGGTGAATAAAACATACCATATCGGCATCCTGCTCAATGGCTCCGGATTCACGAAGGTCACTCAACTGAGGACGTTTTCCTTCAATACCCTCACGATTTTCTACACCACGATTCAACTGTGACAGAGCAATAATAGGAATGTTCAACTCTTTGGCAAGCCCTTTGAGCGAACGAGAGATAGTACTAACCTCTTCCTGACGGCTACCAAAAGCCATACCACTGGCATTCATCAGCTGAAGGTAGTCAATAATAATGATTCTTACACCATGCTCACGTACCAGACGGCGTGCCTTTGTACGAAGCTCAAACACGGATAGAGAAGGCGTATCATCTACATAAAGCGGTGCGTCGATCAGGTCTTTCAGTTTATAGTCCAACTGTTGCCACTCATATGCAGCAAGCTGTCCGCTCTTGATCTTTTCACTGGGTATTTCGCACACATTGGAGATAAGACGGTTCACCAACTGTACATTGCTCATTTCAAGCGAAAACAATGCAACTGGATTACGGAAATTGACAGCTATGTTCTTAGCCATGGAAAGCACAAAAGCCGTTTTACCCATAGCCGGACGGGCAGCAATAATAATGAGGTCGGAATTCTGCCAACCGGAAGTCATCTTATCCAGTTTAGTGAAACCACTTTCCAAACCACTTAATCCATCGGCACGGGCAGCAGCTTTCTGAATCAACTGATACGCTTCGCTAATCACCGGATTGATCTGCGTATAGTCCTTTTTCATATTCCGCTGCGAAATTTCAAAGAGCTTTCCTTCGGCTTCCTGCATCAAATCATCCACATCGAGCGTTTCGTCAAACGCTTTACTTTGAATGCCACTGGTAAAAGTAATAAGCTCACGTGCCAGATACTTTTGTGCAATGATACGGGCATGATATTCAATATGCGCAGAAGAGGCTACTTTACTACTCAGCTGTGTGATATAAAACGGACCACCTACTTCTTTCAAATCACCCCGTTTGGCAAGTTGTTCTTTTACCGTGAGAATATCCACCGGCTGCTGGTTGACTGCCAGATCGGTTATAGCAGCATAGATCAACTGATGACGATGTTCATAGAATGATTCCGGACGAAGTATTTCACTCACCAAAGAATAAGCATCTTTCTCGATCATCAAAGCACCCAATACAGCCTCTTCCAGTTCCGGCGCCTGAGGCTGAATACGTCCGTAATCAGTTATAGGTTGTGGAGTTTTGGATTTGGTATTACGTGGAGTTCTTTTGGGTTGTTCAGCCATCTTTATATTTACTATTTAAATTCTATTCATTTACAATCTAATCCTTAAGCACACTGCCAGTATGCAAAGGGGGTGACAAAGATAGAAAATAAAAATGAGACTGATAGCAGAATAAGATAGCAAGACTGATAAGAAATATCTATTTGCAACCTAATAATGTGTATTTAACATTTGTATATCTACACCATTAAAGTACGTACTTTATCCATATAAACTATGCATTTTAACTGTGCGTTAATTACCTATTTAACACTGCGTTAAATACGTAATTTTATAAGTAAGAAAACCTATTTATCTGCATTTTCTTCTTTCAAAGTACCAGATAATACTTCCCGTCAGTACAATCATCAGTATCGTACAGATGATAGATCCCTCAAAGCCAAAAGTACCGCCGTTCAAAATGGTATTCTCTGGCAGTTGCAGCTGTAACAGTGGCGGACAAAGCTCAATCCCGCTTACTTTATACCCCAACACAGGACCTTGCAACCAATTCCAGAACAGATGTAACGAAATCGGGAACCAGAGATTACGGGTATAGAGAAAAGCAGCTCCGAGCAGACAGCCAGCCAACACAAGATTCAGCATGGGAAGAAAAGCTACATTCGGATTGAAAAGATGCATCAGAGAAAATAACACAGACGAAATCAGCAACGAAAGGAATTTGTTAAGCCTCGTCCGCAGCAACCGTCCCAAAACATAGCCACGAATCATTATTTCTTCTGTAAAGGCAACAAGAATACAGACACCGAAACTCCCCGCCAGATTGGTAAAGCTAAAATGAACTCCCATAATCCTGACCTCTCCCAATGCTAATGAAAGTCCGAATCCAATACCATACAGGAGTACAGCCACCAACAATCCATACAAGAAGTCTTTCCAACGCCCCCGGATACTAAGTCCTAAATCAGAAAACGGACGATAATCGCAATACTTAAGAACAAACAAAGCAGGAAGGACACTGGCCAGCAAACTGGCTGTCTGAATAACTGCGTATTGGGACAGTGTATACGATCCATGTACCCCCGAAAGCCCCAAACCTAGATAAGCAGCCACAGAAAGCACCATGGAAAGAAAGAAATATAATCCTATATAAACAGACAGACTGATAAGTACATGAACCTCTTTACGAGGTTTCCGATAAATGATATTTTCTTGTTCCATGATTTTCAACAGAATATATTATACCAAAATTTTATTTATCAAAAATATAGACAGATACACTTATTTAATATCCTACCTCTTTAAATATTTGAAAGATGTATGTTGTTTTTCTTTTAAACCAAGATTATTCGCTTCATACTAATAACCCTTCTATTGTATTCTTCAGCATCATTTATCTTCTTGATTCATTTTTAAATAATCATAGGCTTTTCTTGCTAATTTGTATCCCCAATACATTCCAAGTAACAAAAAAAATAAATAAGATAATAAAAAAGGAATGTCTTTACTGATAACAAAACGATATATACCCATTAAAAAAAAATATCCCCAAAAAAAACGGTCCACTATTATATTTGAATAATAATAGAATTTATATATCATTTTTTTACTTTTCATGTCTTTTTTTATTTAAAAGCTTATAACTTATCATTATCAATAGTAATATAAAAAAAACAACACCATAGTATTCGTCTATCACTCCCAAATCTATGTAATTATCGAAAAACATTTTCTTAACTGAAAATATCAATGTCACATATACTGCTATATTATTTACGTACTTCATTAGAATAAATTAAGAATTTTTTGTAGCCACCCTATTTTCTGTTCTGCTTCTTTCAGCTCTAATTCCAGTTGTACTGGAGGCTCTTGCGGAACGACCTTTTGAGGTTGTGTACCTTCAACAACTGATTCAACGACTGCAGCACCAGCTCCAACTGTAGCTAACCCTATTGCTATCTTTGTTTTATTTCCACCATCATTCGGATTTCTTTTAGGAGCAGGATCACCATTGGGCATAGTACCAGATATATTAGTATCAATACTTTTGGCAATATTCGCTTGCTCTTGATTTCGCTGATTTCTTTCATTTCTTTCTCGATTTCGCTGATTTTCGTATTCCGGAGAAACTGCAGCATTTTGCTTTGCAATACTTTCGATTCCTTCAAGCAATGACTGTTGCGCTGCGGCGGCCTGTTCTGGATTTAGAAAATAATTATAACTATAAGTAGCAGTGGCCGTGGTAGCTGTGGCTACTGCAGCGGCATCCGCAGTTCGCATCGCCACAGTTGCTGTCCTTGCCGCTTTATAAGCTTTGTACCCTTTATATGCCCTATATAATGCTAATATTGGATTTCTTCCATCCGGATCTACAAATCTCACCGGATTACTCATACAATATACATATGGACTAATTGAATAATACTTCTCACACAATGGATCAATACCTGTCCATCCCGGAACATCGAAACGCATATAGCGCCCACCGAAATCAGCCCAATCCAGACCATGCATCCGATCTAACTCTTTACCGGCAAATTTATAAGCTTGCAAGTTTGTACCAGCACTCTCCCCGAATAAACCGCCATAAGGATAATAATGATTAACTTCTTCCACACTACCATCCTGCTTTACTATTACACGATTATTACCTTGATAATCTCGTAAATTATAATGATAAATTGGAACCATGCCGGATAATGTAATATATCCTTCCGGAGTCAGAATTTTACTCAACTCTCCATTTTCATAGATCACATTGCCACAGTAATCAGTAGTCAGTGTATCCGGTTGCAATGAAGAAAGTGAAACACTTTTATCAAATCGCAACCCTTTAGATAAAACAGCCAAAGGTGTAATCACCTGAGAAAAAGGAGTCACATGCCTCACGCGACGCTTTATACCGTCTGAATCATAAAGATAATCAATACTCCTATTAGAGTTAAATACTATTTGCGATGGTAAATTTAAAGAATTATATTGAATCACGCTAATACCCTTATCAATATCCCGTACCAAATTACCATTTTTATCATAAAAGAACTCTTTTTCAACATTAGCACCATCTACATAATTAAGAGCACCATTATATAAAGGAACATACGAAGAACCATCCGTCACTTTTCGCAACTGATTACCATCATAATTTAATGTCAAATTGTCAATGGTTTTAAAATAGAATATATTATCGGCAGTACTATGCACCCCATGCCGCTCTAAAGCAATAATACTACCCATTTTATTGTAAGTATAAAAAGCGGCGTAGGTATAAGGTTCAGAATACCTCGCAAGATACAATCGATTCAGATTATCATAAAAAAAATCATATTCTCTGATAAACGAGTCATCACCCGATTTCCAGTCCATCCGACTTATATTACCATTAAAACAATTGGAACCTCCTTCTTTATATTCATCATAATATATATTTTGAGTAAACTTCGCTCCTGATATACCAGTTAACCATCCCCGAATATTATAAGTATAACTGCTTTTAAGAATTTCATTTCCATGATGTCTCTCGCTTTCCAAGCGCCCCAACTCATCATAACTGTTTTCCAAAATCTCTACAGGAGAATTTGATCCCAACATATGCGTTATTTTCAATAGTCTATCTGCATGATCATAAGAATAAACATAAGTCTGTTCCAATACTGTTTTATCAGGAACTACCTGAAGATGAAACACCGTTTTAAGCTTATCGGTAAATGTATAAACTTTATTCTCAATATCATATCCTCCCAAATGATTGCCTGTAATCACTTCTATGGGACGTCCTTTCACATCATAATATGTGGCAGAATATAAGTAAGTACTTGTATTTAATAGATTGGAGACACGTCCGGTCAGCAGCCCTGTGCCACTGGTCGTAGGAAGATGGAATAAGCCTTTATTGTTATAACCGTCTAAAGATAAAAAAGAATAATTATCATAATAATTAATTTCTTGAATTTCAGGAGAAGAAAATATAAAATTACTATTATAGCCGCTCATACCCAATCCATCAGGAATTACCATACCGGAATCATTTAGACTTAAGACACAAGTGACGTACATTATCTCTACAGTAACGGGATCATCACATGTGCATATACCTCTCACTGTCTGACGGCGAAATTTGTCATAAAGGTAGAATGTCCATTTTCTCGATTCACGCTGTTCTCCGTCCTGACTAAGTATCAGATTATCGGCCAAATCATAGATATACTTGATAGGATCACAGCCGGGAAGTACTTTCTCTACACAACGGTTTCGTCTATCATATTTATATTGATAGGCATAATAACTGAGGTTGGGTTCATCCTGATAGGCCGGAGGAAGAACAAAACAACAATTGCCAAAATCATCATAGACATAATAGGTATCATACATATCGTCAATTCCTGCCATTTGACGACTCAAGACCAATTGTCCCAACTTGTCTGTGAAAGAATAGGATTTATTCCAGTCTTCATCAGTAGTTTTAGTGACATACAATTCTCCGGCATCATAAATTCCGTTCTCTGCAAGTTTTCCGGAAGAGGTGACAGTATACATTTTACAGGAAAGCTCTCCAGTAGTAGTATTTGTCAAGTAATTTGTTGCAACCGGATTGTTCTCCCAGCTAACTCCCGGGCCATATTGTTTAATAGGCCGATTCAGAGGGGAAGATTCATAAACCGGCTCACTAAAGGGTCTTGTATCCCCATTGTAGAAGTTGGATACACTGCCTTTGAACGATTCAAGAGTAATATAATCGGAAGATATGACAGACGGCAACCATACTTTCGATTCACGTCCGGCGACATCATATTCCTGAAGAGTTGCCAGGCTGTAATGGTTGGGAGTAATTCCTTTCCGGACATTGATATACGGACGTCCCAGCCCATCATAATATTGAATATTTTCCATGTATTGACTCCCGTCTTCAGTCAACATGAAACGTGTACGAATATAGTTCTGTCCTCCAGGCTGACAAACAACCTCCGGAATATACAGTATTATAAATAAAACCAGCAACAGAAAATGAATACATTTCATAGAATGTGTCTTTTATAGTTTTTAAATTTAAAGAGCTTAATAATAAAAATCAATATTCCACCGAGATCTACTTTATGATTTTCTCCCCATAAACTTTATCACCAACAGAGATACGCAAAAGGTACTTCCCTGAAGGATTTTCTGATAAGGGGAGTAATACACTATAACTACTTATCGGCCGGGAGAACGTTCGAGAAACAGTAAGTTGCCGTCCTTGCAAATCATACAGACCAATGGTTACATCCGCATCTTGCATCAACACATAATGGAATTGTAAATTACCTTCGGAATCAAGTTCATAACTGTATCGAATTAAGTCATCCTCATAAGCATTCCCCTTTCCATCCGACCGAGGGGACGGGCTTCGGAAATTATTCCCTGATTCAACAACTTTCTCACGTTGTATCCTATTTTCCAGATCATCTTCCAAACCGTAATACTGCTCCTGTGGTGGATAATAAAAGGATACAGTCAGGTAATCCTGCCATTTACCCAACGCACAAATGGAACTCTTAATACTTTCAAAGACCGGATATCGATATCCCTCAGCATACCAGCGCCACGTATCCGTCCGGATACAAATAGAATCATGAGCCAAATGCCAATTAATACTATCGCGGTTTAGAATAAAGGAAGTACTATCAGCAAGCAAAGAATCATTTTTGATAATAAAGCGCATCTGTTCTACAATATCTTTTTGGGTATGCACCCGCATGACATGTCGCAATGTGTCACCTGTTGAAAGTAGCAACATGCCTGTTGCATCTGCACTAACAGTCGACTTCCCTTGCACATGAATATTTAGCCGATTACAATAGCTACCTATACCATCGAAATAATCAGTAAACACACAGCCATAAGCGAAAGGAAAAATGAGCAGAACCTCTGATTCATGAAACTTCATCAAAGTGGTGGGATTTTCGTAACCAGACAATAAAAGAGAATCACCATGCATCTGATAATAATACATGGTACTATGTTCGATACCGACCAAATGATCCCTGTTTTCACCCAGAGAAGAATATTTCAACTCGTAGTTTTCATCAATAGGATTCAGGTCACGAATATCCCATATCTTTTGTACTCCTTTATCACCAGGTTGTTTGTAAGTCACCCGTTGTTTCATCAGACAATCTCCTTTTCGAGGCATGTTCAGGCAACTGTCCAAAAGAAACTGGGCATCAACAGAGTGAATCGGAAATACAGTAGCCAACAATAATAATAAAAAGCACTTCCTTATTTTTACCCCGTTATGGGTTTTCGGTTGCATACTTGTATTCATTAGTCTGTATGTATTGTTTAACGCCATTAACTAATCGATAAGTTTCTATTAATTGGTTCTTAGCATTGTATGAATATACTATTTTATTTCCTCGAGAGTCCGTGATAGAGGTTATCCCCACCAACGGAACATGTACATATGTGGTCACCATAGCATGAGGCAGACGACTCCGGATGACATCCAATAAAGAAATATCAGAAGCTGATTCAGACATTTGTCCAACATTGCCAACAATAGCGGATACTTCCACAATAGTAGCATTTTTTATTTCCGCTACAATATATGAACTATTATACCCCCATAGGAATACACTCTGTAGACCATTCTTCTCTTTTATAGTGGCAAGATTTCCATTTGGATAATAAGAATAATCGACCTGTTTCTCAAATCCACCCATACCTTTATTCCTAATATAGAAAGAAGTAGGTTTGATTAACCTCGGACCAATTTGATCATAAATAATTTTTTCACCTCTTAAAGGTATGGTATTTGTCGATACTCTATAAAACTCTTTAGCAATAGGTGTAGTCAAGTAATTATTTTCTTTTAAGAGGTTTATAACAGGAAACGGATATTCGTCATATCCATTGTTGGCATAATAAGTTTTTTCAATCATATCTTGTTTCCTACTATCAGTTACAATTTTTTCATCCAAATTATAGGATTCTTCCTGATGGTAGTAATAATATTCGGTAGTTTCCAGAGGTATTGACTGATTCTCAAATAGCTTTACACGTTTCATAATCGGTTGATATCTTCCCGCTTGAAGACTATAAGGTACGGCATTAAAATCACAGCCATAATCTCCGTGCCCTATAGTGTAAGTAATATTTTTTTTATAAAAAGGGAACTGATTAGACTGCCCCTCCATACAACCATCAAAAAGACTAGAAAAATATAAAGTATTAGCAGCAATATGATATCCTACTATTCTGTGACTATTTATACAGTCGTATTCCCATTCTGTTTCTTGAGCGAGTTCACTTTTCTTATATATCTTTTGTTTGGTAAGCAATGGACCTTCATAGATATAATGCCAAACTTCAGATTTAAAGCCATTTCCTTCATCTGGCGTATAAATATATTCTTCTACAATTTTTCCTTCATCTGTATACTCAGTCACTTCATCATACCATATTTTGGGCTGACTTCCCAATAAGGAAATAAAATAATTGTATGGAGAGATTATTCTTCGAGTAACTTCTTTAGGAATATTAGATATTGAATAAAAATTTACCTTTTTTTTCGAATAATGCCCCAGAATATTAAAGTTGTCGGTCGCAATGCCGTAACCAGACTCATTCTTACCATATTTATATGTTTTAGTAATTGTCTTTTTAGAAACAGGATCGTACTGATTGACTTTTTTTATTCTCAGCCCCGCTTTAACTACAGTTGAAATTTGAGTATTACCTTTATTCAATTCATACTCAAACGAAGCTATTCCGCCGGTTGGGTAGGTTATCTTATTTAACATATTTGCTTGAATGAATCTTTCATTTGTCAATCTGTCCCCTCCCGAATAATTAGTTAATCCCCTCATTAGTGTATCAGGCAACACAGAAAGATATGTAGCCCCCATATTACCATTATAATATCCAAATTCGTCTTGCGCATACGCATTGGCAAAAGTAATAGGATTATAATCAAAGAGATATTTTCCTTTATCAGAAATATCAACACTTCTTAATGTATGTTGATTTGGCTCAAAACTTACCGTTTTAACAACATTAGAATTATTATCTAACATTTGTATAGAAGATAACCTATGTGAATCATATTCAAAGGCCACCTGTCCGAGAGGAAAGGTGATGGTTGAAATTACATAATCAGTTATAGCACCCAATGGCTCTATAGAAGACAAGTTAAATGGAGTAAATTCTGGCAAAATGGGATCTGGAGAAGGATCATGGCAACAGTCCTCAATCAGTATGCCATAAGCATATCCCCTTGGATCTTTCCATAAAGTAGTAAGTTCATAAGTAAAACTTATGCTTTGTCCATTTGGATAATCAATACTACTCAACAGATAAGCGCTTGTATTACTGGCTACTTCACTATCTGTAGCCAACACATAACCATACATTCCTTTCCTATCTCCGTAATTATAGATTACTCCTTGATTGTCACGAATCTCAAACCCAGAGAAACTTCCAAGTCCATCAGCCACCACATCTATTTTAAGATATGAATCTTTTATTTTTAACACCTTAAATTGATTATTAGGCATTTTCTCGGTAACAAAGCTAACACTTTCATTATTAACACTGACTGAAAACACATCATGTTCTGCATCATATCCCCAAGAAGGAAAATCAAATTCTGTGGGAGTGGCATAGTAACTGATAGAATCATAAATACTTTCTATACTAAATGTTGACGGCATTCTCAATTTACAATATTCATCAGGTTTTCCGTTATTTTCCCTAATAATTCTTGTTGCAGGGAAAAGATTCCATCCGTAACCCAATATTCCTATCGGATCTTCTACTTTAATACCTGAAGCATGATAGGAAATTGAAAAAGAAATAGGATCAGCCGGAGTAGGGATCTCAAACAAAGGAATACTAATATTAACGAGTCCCAAAGCCTTATTTACTGGGTAAAAAAGGTGTTGACTCAATTTTGATGATTCAGGCGGACTCATCTTAATTTCAGGAAAATACACTTTCAATGAATTATTTTCTTGGGAAAAAGAAGTGAAGGATAAAAGTATTCCCCCAAGCATAAATATTAATTTTTGTTTCATAATATTAGAGAATTGTAGATTAGGTGGTTGTTTTTATAATTTTACAAATATATTACATTTATTTATAAAAGCAAGGAAATACTTAAAATTTCGTCAACGTTCAATATAAAAATATTTTTTAAGTCAAAAAGACTATTCTTGGTTACCATACTTAAAATATACAATATACTCAATAGGGCTAAAAAGGAATATAACGATAAGCTATCAAGAAAATCTTACACATATTTAGGTGAGTTATATTTGCTAATAAACGCTAAGCCGGAAGCAAAAATAACTATAAAAAACAAAAAGAGAGGCTTGTTCTCTCTTTTTTCTGTATATTTGTCTAAATAAAAGCTCACTCATGAAAATAAAACATTTATTTATAGGTCTGCTCCTGGCTGCAACAACCCCGGGAATTATGGCGCAACCTATTAAAAAACAGTATTTTGTATCCAAAGCAGGAACATTGATCTCAATGATGACCGAAGACGAAGCAAACAGTGTTACTCATCTTACACTGACAGGAAAAATCAATGCAGAAGACTTCAGACACCTGCGGGATGAATTTAAAAACTTAGAAGTACTCGATATCTCAAATGCAGAGATCAAAATGTATACAGGAAAAGCCGGAACACATCCCGACAAATTCTATGTATATATGCCCAACTTTATTCCTGCATATGCATTCTGCCAGGTAATAAACGGACAACCTCAAGGAAAGATGTCATTGAAAAAAGTGGTTCTTTCAGAAAAGATCAAGAACATCGAAGATGCTGCTTTTAAGGGTTGCAGTAATCTTGCTATTTGCCAGATCAGAAAGAAAACGCCGCCCAATCTCCTTCCGGAAGGGTTGGCAGACAGTATTACTGCCATTTTCGTCCCATTAGGTAGCAGCGACGGATACAAAATAAAGGATAACTGGAAATCATTTGCCTTCATCGAAGGAGAACCACAGGAAGCTACTTTGCAAGTGGGTGCAATGAGTAGTCTGGAGAGTGAAATACAAAAGGCAGGCTTACAGCCCAAAGATATCAACTTCCTCACAATTGAAGGTAAATTGGACAACAACGACTTCAAACTAATCAGAGACTACATGCCCAACCTCGTTGCTGTAGATATTGCAAAAACAAATGCAACTTCTATTCCGGATTTTACATTCTCTCAAAAAAAATATTTGCTTCGTATAAAATTGCCCCACGGACTAAAGGTGATCGGCCAACGAGTATTTAGTAATTGCGGCAGATTGTGTGGTACGGTAGAGTTACCCGCCAGTGTAACCGCTATTGAATTCGGTGCATTTATGGGATGTGATAATCTACGGCATGTGGTAGCTACAGGAGATAAAATTACAACATTGGGTGATAATCTATTTGGCGACGGGGTAGAAAACAAGTTGATATACAAGTAGGAATCGAGAGAAAATTAATAAAGAAACATAAGAGTGACTTAATACAGATTTACTTTACACCGTTTTAACATTATAAAAATTCATATGGCAAGTAAAGTATTTCCTCG